>JACROO010000105.1 GCA_016214355.1 Nitrospirota bacterium
ATATTAGATAATATGTGTATGCAGCTTGTCCAGAAGCCTGAACTTTACGATGTCCTTGTCCTGCCTAACCTTTACGGCGACATAGTCTCCGACCTTGCTGCCGGCTTGATTGGAGGGCTTGGACTTGCCCCCGGTGCAAATATTGGCAATGAATGCGCAGTCTTTGAACCCACACACGGAAGCGCCCCGAAATATAAAGGTCTTAATAAAGTAAACCCGATGGCAATGATGCTGAGCGGTGTGCTGATGTTAAGGCATCTCGGAGAAATATCCTCTGCACAAAAACTGGAAAATGCCATAGCCGACGTAATAAAAGAGGGAAAGACTGTAACATATGATATGAAGCCGACCCCCGATGACCCCGGTGCAGCAACTACCTCAGAGGTTGCAAAAGCAGTCATTGCAAAAATCGCATAACAACATATGGAATCTAACCTTATCAGTCTATTAATTATTGCCTCCTGTCTTATTTTCATAGCAATACTTTCCGGTTCCGAGTCAGCCTTCATAGCAGTCAACAGAATCAGGCTGAGACATTTAATTGAAAAAGGCAGCAGCAATGCAAAGACCGTGCAGAAAATCCGTGACCAGCACGACAGGCTCTTCGGCGCGGTAATCCTTTCAGGCAATTTATTCACTATCCTTGCCACATCCGTTGGAACAGCCCTTGCGCTGAAGGTCTTTGGCGAAGAAAACAGCGTTGTCATTGCAACCTTCGTAATGACGTTTCTGACAGTAGTATTTGGTGAACTTGCCCCTAAAACCTTTGCGGTTAATTATGCTGAAAGCGTTTCCCTGTTTCTTGCAAAACCAATGGAAATATATATTAAATTAATCTCGCCGCTGGTCTGGATTTTTAATAAATCATCAAACCTCATCATCCGTTTTTTAGGAGGAAAGGAAAAACCAATTCCACAGTTTTTAACAGAAGAGGAGATGAAGACCATGATAAGCATGGGCGAAGAGGAAGGCACCATTGAGGAAGAGGAAAAAGAGATGCTTCATAAGGTCTTTGAGTTCGGCGACAAGAAAGTCTCTGAGGCAATGGTGCCGAGAACCGAGATAGTATCCATTCCTGAAGATGCTATTGTAGCTGATGTATTGGAGCTTGTGTCAAAAAAAGGTTACTCCCGCTACCCGGTCATTAAAGACACAGTTGACAATATAACAGGGATTCTCTATGTCAAGGATATATTGAGAAAGATGGCTGAAGAAGAAATTATACCGCAGACGCCTATTACTAAATTTGTCAGGGAGGCTTATTATGTCCCTGAAAGCAAGATGGTAACAGCGCTTCTTGATGAAATGCAGAAAAATAAGTTTCAGATTGCAATTGTAGTTGATGAGCATGGAGGGACTGCCGGACTTATAACCCTTGAAGACCTGATTGAGGAAATAGTTGGAGGGCTTCAGGATGAATTTGAGGCAATAGAGGCTGAAAAAGAGGTTGAGATTGTTGATGAGAGTACTTTTGTAGTCTCCGGTTTTACAGGACTTGATGAGATAAATGACCTTGTGGGCACTGACCTTAAAAGCGAGGATTTTAATACAATCGGAGGATTTATCTTCGGCTTATTCGGCAGGCTTCCAAAAATTGGCGAGCAGCTCCGCTACCACAACCTGAGGTTTCTGATACTTGAGATGGAAGATAAAAAGATTGAAAAGGTTAAGATAACAAAGGTTTGAGGACTCCCCCTGACACTTAACCAAAAACCCTCAACGATATAAGCACCTTGTGCAGCAGCCCGCCTGCAAGAAAAGAAAAGGGAAACACAAAGCCGGCTATGATTAACGCCGCCTTCAGCCCGCGTTCTTTTACAATCATGAAAAAATTTGCAATACACGGTATAAAAAGCGTAATTGTTACAAGACTTACAACCACCTGCTCCGTATTTAACAAACCCTGCTCCTGCAGTGCAAAAAGCCCTGCCGCGCCGTAATCCCTGCGGAGAAAGCCCATTATGAAGGACTCAGCAGTTTTTGGGGGCAGACCAAGAAGGTTTACAACTACGGGAGAGGTAATCTTTTCAATAAAGGGCAAAATCCCTAATTTGTCAGCAACAAATAATATCAGCGTCCCGAGGATAAACAAGGGCACCGCTTCTTTAAGATACCATTCAATGCGCCCCAGTGTCTTAACTGCAATGTTTGAAAATCTCGGCAGCCTCATGGGTGGAATCTCAAGTATAAAGTCAGCCCTTGGTCCCGGGATAAGTCTGGCAGCAGCAAAGCCTACAAATATTATTACAGCAGTCAACACAGTCAGCCACACAATAAATGCTGCGGGGGGTTGTTTCCCAAACATACCGAGGATTACGCCAAGCTGTGCCGAGCATGGAATGCCAAGGGCAATAAGCAGGGTAACAATAATCCTTTCTTTAGTGGTATCCAGAATTCTCGCTGTCATAGTCGCCATTGTGCCGCAGCCAAGCCCAAGGATTAAAGGCAGGACTGCTTTCCCGTTTAGCCCTACGGCAGTAAAAACCCTATTAAGCATTGCAGCAAGCCTCGGCAGATAACCGCTGTCCTCAAGGAGTGCAAATGCAATGAAAAAGGTCGCTGTTATCGGAAGTATGATTGCTATTGCATAAGTAATTGCCATTGTAATGAGACCGTAGGGACCAATCAGAAGCTCCTGAAGAAATTTCACCGGTATAATTGCAGTTATAATCCTCTCTGCCCATGGATTTAGATACTGTCCGAAAACAACATCTTCAATCAGGTCAACAAGAGTCCCTGCGCCAAACTTTCCAACAAGAAGATACAAACCATAAAGGACAAATAACAGAAAGACAAACCCTGCTACAGGATGCGTTGCTGCTTCGCCAAGAAAAACGGAGAGACCTCTTTTTGATGATTCTGTCTTTGTCAGCGTATCCCTCACAATACCGTCAACAACGGCAAGCCTCTGCTGGTTGATTACATAGCTTAAAGACAGGGGATATTTAACCGAGGCGTTTTCCCTTAACGTCTCAATTAACCGGATGTTCTCTTCGCTAACGTTTTGGTACAGCCAGTCTTTAAGGGTTTCATCCCCGCAGAGTACCATAACGGCGATTGAACGCTTTGAAATATTTGCATCAGGAATCAGATGCTCAATCCGGAAGATATGCTCTTCAATATTCTGGTCATATGAGAACCTGAAGCTTGAAACTTTCGGTGCCGCAGCTGCTTTTTTCAGCGAACTTAGCCCTTTTTTCTGGATAGCGATTGTAGAGACAATATCAATACCAAGAATATTTTTAAGCTCTGCATCTTTGATACCGATCCCCCTGCTGTTTGCCTCGTCTTTCATATTCATGTCAAGGACCATAGGCAAGCCCATCTCTATAATCTGAAGCGTAAGCGACAAAGACCTCTTTAGATTCTTTGCATCAGCAACCTGAATTATTGCAGATGCCTTCTCCTCAAGGAGTATGTCCCTTGTAACCTTTTCATCCTCACTCATGGGCATAAGGCTGTTTACCCCGGGCGTGTCTATGACCTGAAATCTTTTTTTCTCAATAGTTGAGGTCCCGCGGGTCACTTCAACAGTTGTCCCAGGATAATTGGATACTGCTACATACGTGCCTGTCAGCAGTCCGAAAATAGCACTTTTGCCCACATTCGGATTACCGACAAGGTATATCCTCGGCACATCCTTTGACGAATCTTTATCTTTATTCTGATGCTGGTGCATGCTTTTTACACTTTCTGCAGTATCCGTAAAGCTCCATTTTATGTGTTATGGTCATAAAGCCAAATTCCACGGCAACCGCCTCCTGCAGTTTTTCTATCTTTGTATCTTCAAATTCTGTTATTCCCCCGCAGGCAAGACATATAAGGTGGTCGTGGTGTTCCTTTGTTGAAATAGGCTCATAACGCGTCAGGTTATCAGCAAACACTCTTTCGGTAGCAAGCCCCGACTTTGCAAGGAGTTTCAATGTCCTGTAAACAGTTGTAAATCCGATTTCCTTATTCATCCTGCTGATTTTCTTATAAAGTTCTTCTGCTGTGATATGACAAATCGTTTTAAGGAACTCGGTTGCAATAATGTCTCTTTGCCTCGTGGATTTGAACCCCATTTTCTTGATAAAGTCACGAAGCCGTTCTTTCTTGCCCGAGACCTGAAGGCTGTCAACGCCTTTCTTTTTAAGAATCTTCCTGCCTTTAAACTGTAGCAATAAGTTTTTCTCCCGCAATGTCTTTAGTTACTTATTTGTAACATATTGCCGATGTTTCTGTCAAGAAAATGAAATTCATTTTCAAAATGTTAGATTGTTGACCCGAATTATGCATTTATGAAACCACAGAGTTCACAGAGGTAATTTGCTATCGCGACAAAACCCTTTATTTTCAATATCTCTGTGTTCTCTATATTTAAATCAGTTTGAATGAAATGATGCTTAACGCTGCATAAAAGAGTGCACAGAGAAGAATGCCTGAACATGTTGTTTTTCATAAAGTTTCTCAGTGTTCTCTGTGGTTAATTGCATTTTGGGGTTGATAAAACAGCTATGACCGCCACAAACGCAGAGAGAGCGGTGGTTGACTTTGAAGGCTAAATTTTGTTACTTTTGAAGACTTCCTGTTTTATTTTCCTCTTACGGCGGTGTAGCTCAGTCGGTCAGAGCATGCGGCTCATATCCGCAGTGTCGCTGGTTCGAGTCCAGCCACCGCCACCATTCTGTACATTGCAAACTGATAAGTTTAAATTGTAATGGGAAAACGGTTCAGCCGTTTTCCCATTTCTTTTTATTTCCCATTTTTAGAGCAAGGAAAACAACCATTCTGAAAATTGATTCCATGGGATAGCGACGTTATTTAAGGGAAGCACAGTTTTTTCTTTGACTCGGCATACAATTACACCGGTGTCCGCTGCATCTTTGCATGCAAGTGCCTTAAACTTGTTAATGGGTTCTAAATGTTTAAGCGTAGGGGTAGCAGTTAACTTTATCTCAACAGGATAAAGTTTCCCGCCTATCTGAATAATCAGATCCACCTTAATGCCATCATGAGAACGCCAGTAAAATATATCTGCCTTTTTCCCTTTAAGAGCAAAAACCTTTACTGCCTCGCTTATTATCAATCCTTCAAATAAGGCTCCGCCCATTGCACCGGCTATTGCAGACCTGCCGTCTGGCTGTCTTGTTAATTCACATACTAAAGCTGGGTCAAGAAAAAAAATACGGGGTGTCTTTGTGAGACGCTTTCCATAATTTTTATAATAAGGCTGGAGAAAGTAACAAATATATGACGCCTCAAGGACTCCGCTCCATGCTTTTATTGTAGGGAGTGACACACCGCACTCTCTTGACAATGAGGCGGTATTAAAAGTCTGACTCTGATATGCCGCACATAGTCCCAGAAAGAGTTCAAATGTACGCAAGTCTTTAATATTCTGCAATTGTCTTACATCCCGTTCAATGTATGTCTGAATATATGACCGTATCCAGACATCACGCTTCCCGGGATTAAGAGATGGTTCCGGATAAGTACCATTCCAGATAATGTTTTCTGGTCTGCCCTGCTTTTCTGTTTTATTTTCAAGAAGACTAAAAGGATAAAGCTCAAGTATAGCAATACGGCCTGCAAGAGATTCGCTTACATTCTTCATAAGCTGAAATTGCTGTGAGCCTGTCAGTACCCATTTCCCTGTCTTTGTTCTGTCCTTATCTATGCGCATTTTTAAATATGGTAAAAGTTCAGGCACATATTGGATTTCATCAAGAATCAGAGGACTATTTCCGAACCTGTCTAAAAATCCATTTGGGTCCGAAAGAGCAAAATTTCTTTCAAGGGGGTTGTCAAAACTTATATAGTCAAAATCTTTCCCGATATCATGCTGTAGAAGGGTCGTCTTTCCCGATTGTCTGGGACCTGTTATTAAAACCGATGGGAATTGTCTTATACATTTCTTAAGTACCGGCAAAAGCAGTCTCGGGATATACATATGACAATTATAAGGTTGAACTTTATAATTGTCAAGAATTCCTTTTACCTGTTAAAATTTTAAAATTTCTGCTCTTGACAAGCAGGCTAAAACATAGTATATAAAACCTATAAGGATAAACTTATAACCCTGAAAGGAGGTAGTTATGGCTATTTATATTGCATTAAGCAATCTTACTGACGAGGGACGCAAGACAATAAAACAGCGTCCCGGCAGGATTAAAGAGGTAAACAAAGAAATAGAAGATATGGGGATTAAGGTGCTGGGTCAGTATGCCGTGCTCGGTCCCTATGATTTTGTGACTATTCTTGATGCGCCAAATAACGAGGCTGTCATGAAGATGTCGGTTGAGCTCGGTTCAAGGGGGAGCGTCCATCTTGTTACGCTGCCGGCAATTTCAGTGGATAATTTCATTAAAACGCTGAAGTAACGATTGCATTATTGCAGCCGTTTCTGGCATTCTAACTAAATGTGTGTAATGGGGCTTGATGCCGGAGATAAACACATAGGCGCGGCTGTAAGCGGCGGGGACGGGCTGACGGCGCATGGACCGAAAACCATCGATAGTATATGCAGGGCGTCAATATCCTGAAAAACGAGGGCATCGTAAAAAATGAGTTTCTTCTTCTCGTCCTAGGTAAGATAACGATGACCGAAAGGAAACTCAGGGCCGGTTACTACAACCTCAACTCAACCATGAGCCTGTGGGACGTATTTAACAATCTGAGAAAGGGTATGGTCATACAGTACGCAATCACAATCCCTGAAGGCTCTACGCTGGAAGACATTAAACTAAAACTTGAAAACAAAAGGCTGATGGACGATGAATCTTGGAAACTCGTCAAGGACAAAAACTTTCTTGAATCCCTCGGGATAAATTCACCGAGCCTTGAGGGCTATCTTTATCCCGACACTTATAATTTTGCAAAGGGCACTGACCCTGAAAATATCTTCAAGATGATGGTTGAAAAATTAAGGGAAAATTTCAGCGCGCCGCTGATGCAAAAGGCGGAAAAAACCGACATGACCGAAAATGAGGTGCTGACGCTTGCCTCTATTATTGAAAGGGAGGCAGGGGTTGATGAGGAACGTCCGCTGATATCCGCCGTTTATCACAACCGCTTGAGGAAGAAAATGCCGCTGCAGGCAGACCCTACGGCAATTTACGGCATGAAAAAATCCGGCAGGGAGATAACAAGAAGCGACCTGAAAAGGCGCACGCCTTATAATACCTATGTAATAAATGGCCTGCCGCCCGGTCCGATTGCCTCTCCGGGAATAAAATCAATCAAGGCTGCGATTGACCCGGCAGATGTTAACTATATATATTTTGTTTCTAAAAATGACGGGACGCATCATTTCTCCAGCACCCCTGAGGAACATTTAGAGGCAGTTATTCTTTACCAAAAGAATAAAGAAGATAATGCTAAAAATCCAAAAGAGAAGACCAACTAAACAAATTACGCTTGGAAATCTAAAAATCGGCGGTAGCGCTCCTGTTATTGTACAATCTATGACCAAAACCGACACGCGGGACATCTCTTCAACTGCAGCCCAGATAAAGAGGCTTGAAGCGGCAGGCTGTGAGGCTGTAAGGGTAGCAGTATTAAATTCAGACGCAGCAAAGGCAATCAGGGCGATAAGAAAAAGAATAAAAATCCCGCTTATTGCTGACGTACATTTTGACTATAAACTTGCGATTGCGGCAATAACAAACGGCGCGGACGGGCTGAGGATAAATCCCGGGAACATCGGGGATAAAAATAAAGTGAAAGAGGTTGTCAGCGCCTCCAGAGACAAAGGCATCCCTATAAGGATCGGTGTAAATGCAGGCTCGCTTGAAAAAGAACTCCTGAAAAAATACGGTCATCCCACGGCAGAGGCGCTTGTTGAAAGTGCAAAAAGGCACATAAAAATCCTTGAGGATTTAAAATTCACCGCAATCAAGGTTTCTCTTAAAGCCTCCGATGTCGTAAAAACAGTTGAGGCTTACAGGCTGTTTTCCAAAAAGTTTGATTATCCTTTGCACATAGGTATTTCAGAGGCAGGTCCTGCATTTTCAGGGACGATAAAAAGTGCAGTTGGTCTTGGGATTCTGCTCTCGGAAGGCATCGGGGATACAATCAGGGTATCTCTTACAGCAGACCCGGTTGAGGAGGTCAGGGTTGCTTATGAGATTTTAAAATCCCTGCATTTAAGGCAGAAGGGCCCTGAGATAATATCATGCCCTACATGCGGAAGATGCGAGATAGACATAAGAAACCTGGTCGCCAAAGTAGAGGCAGGACTGCTGAAAATAAAAAGCCCGATTAAGGTTGCGGTTATGGGATGTGTTGTAAATGGTCCCGGCGAGGCACGCGAGGCTGATATCGGCATCGCCGGCGGAAGAGGAATAGGGATTCTTTTCAAGCACGGAAAAGTAGTAAAAAAATTAAAGGAGCGGGAACTGTTTAATGCGGTGATGAAGGAGATAAAGAAGGCTGTTTAAGCCTGAAACTTAAACAAAACTCAGTAACCGTGTACCGTCTTCAAATAAAGCCTTTTAAATTCCTTTTCAGACATTTTACTTTTCAGCCTATTTAACCGTTTAACTGCCTCCTGATATGCCTTTGCTTGTTCTTTATACCCATTGCCGGGAATTGAAAAATCACCGCTTACCTGCCAGATGTCCTTCAGGTAATACCATGGTGCAAAATCAGCCAGCCTGCCTTCGGGATAAAGTTTAATCGGTGTAAGGGCTTTTATATCAAAGACCTTTAATTTATTTTTATCAGCAATAATTTTATAAGTTCCTTTAAAGGGTTCTGCGCCCTCATCTTCAAAAAATTCCCATGTTGAGAATGCATTCTGGGCTCCGCCATCATTCCCATGGCAGCTTTCGCATGGTCTTGCCCTGCCATAGGGATGAGATATTTTTTCAATATCAAGCCACGCGAGATGCAAATTGCCTGAAGGCAGTCCGTCAAATGTCCCTAAAACTGCATAAGAGTCGCTGGTCCCGCCATTTTGCCACCTGAAGAGAATTTTATTTGAAGGCGCAACAGGATTCTTTATGCTGCTCACGGTATGGGGCATCACCTTTACAGGAATCCAGACGGCCTTCTGGTCTTTCATAATCAAAGGCGGGCTGGAAATCCCGTAATAAAAAAATTTTTTAAACGGATTTTGCTTTCCTGCCACATGACCTTTGCCCCAATGCGTCAGTTGATAGCCCCGTGCCTCGTTTACATGACAGGTGATACATTGAAGCCTCTTGTGCCTGCCCTGAGAAATCGCCTCTTCAATTTCAATATGGCAGTCCTGGCATCCTGTCCTTCTTTGCATATCGCCCATGCCCTTCGTGCCTGTGCTGTGGCAGTCAACACAATTTAATTTCTTTGCGTGAATATCCGCCTCCATCCCTGCAGGCTTACTGAAATCGCCTCCAAGATATGAACTCCCGCGCCTGCTCTCGCCTGAGCCTGTGTGGCACATTGTTGAGCCCCTGCCCCCGCCTGCACAGTTTTGAGCAAGCGGTGTCCGTGAAAAACTGTGCGCCCCTTCGCCTTTAAACGGTGTGTAATGGCAGTCAAGGCATCCTGTGTGGCAGACATTACAGAATTTCTGCTTTGCAACTGCCTGTTCTTTTGTAAAATCAGTATTCAGTTCCTTGACTATCTCATTGTAATTTTCAAAAGAAAATCTGCTCTGGATTATCTTATCCGCCGCAGGCATATCTGCGAAAGAAGGCCCGCAGTTATGAGGTCCGTAAGGCACAAGCCATGTCTTCATCGTCCTTTGCCTGAAATTCATGCCCATTATTGTCCGGCTGAACTGCCCAACCTCTGCGGGATGACAGTTCTTCTGTCCGCATGTTTTTTTAGATATATCAGGGTCATAGTTCAGCGTTTCAATATTCCTGTCATGATACAGGATATTTCTTACATCAGCAGAAACAAGGTTTCTTCCTGCTATTTTTATTTTCGGAAGCATGAGGTCCAACTGATTCTCACCTTCAGGCTTTAATGACCCCAGATAGTACTGCTTCCTCGGCAGAATCTCTCCGTTTTCACCAACAACAATCATCTTTAACATGCCCTTATGAGCCTTGTTAATATCCTGTATCCTGCCGTTTCCAAGATGGCAGTCCCTGCACTGCGCAGTCGTATGCCTTGACTCTTTTTTTACCTGTTCAGGTGTCACATGAAAATAGGGATACCCTAATGCCTGCATCCTTGCCTGATTTGAATGACATGAAATACAGCCTGCGCTTGAGTCCTGCCACCTAACGTAACTTAATGCGGAAAGTATAAGGATAAATTGAAGGGCAAGAAGAAAGATGCCTCTTTTTTTCATACTGCCGCTTATTGCCCCGACCCTGAGAAGATTTGAGATTTGTCCCGACTTATTCGGGATGGGTTTTGAGTTTCTTACGCCCATCTCTTAAAGAGATTATGCTGCACCCCGAGACTGTCCAGAATCTTCCCCGCTACAAAGTCCACGATATCATTAATGGTTTTTGGTT
>JACROO010000106.1 GCA_016214355.1 Nitrospirota bacterium
TTAAGGAGGTCGGCTATACAGGTGATTATTGGTGGTTCATTGCGGATTGAGAAAGCGGTAGCACTTGCGCTTATCTACGAAAGCAAAGAAAAGATACTGATGCAGTTGAGGGATTTCAAGGTCTGGATAAGCCACCCCGGAGTGTGGGCGTTATTCGGTGGAAATATAAAATCCGGTGAAACCCCTGAGGCAGCAGTAATAAGAGAATTAAGGGAAGAACTGGATTTTTCAGCAAATCCGCTGATTTATTTCCGTAAATACTTCTATGAAGAAGAGGCGGCATGTGTCCATGTTTTTTCGTGCTGTACTGTTTTAAATTCTGAAAAATTGCATTTAAGCGAAGGGCAGGAATTTGGATTTTTTTGTTTTTCTGAAATATTGAGTGGAAAATTGTTTTCAGAAAAACTTCGGTGTAATTACTCAGTAGCCAATCTTGCAATAAGAATCATTTCAGATTATTTTTCTTCTAAGTCGACCATTGAGCATGGAATTCAATGAAAGCAGCAGTTTTATATAAGATAGGCCAGCCGCTTATCGTCGAAGATAGTATAGAGATCCCTCCTCTGAAGCACGGGCAGGTTTTGGTAAAGGTATCATATAGCGGAGTCTGCCGCAGCCAACTGATGGAGGTTCGGGGGAAAAGAGGTGAAGATAGATATCTTCCCCATATGCTTGGACATGAAGGTTCTGGCGAGGTAATAGAAATTGGCAGTGCAGTAACAAAAGTTAAACCCGGCGATAAAGTAATACTTGGATGGATTAAGGGAGATGGGATGGATGTGTCCGGTCCCAAATACAAAAAAGACAATGTTACTTTTAATGCTGGCGCTATAACGACATTCAGTAATTATAGTATTGTCTCAGAGAACCGTTGCGTCAAGCTTCCACAGGGTATACCATTGGATGTAGCAGTGCTTTTTGGTTGTGCCATTCCAACGGGTGCAGGTATTGTGATGAACCATATAAAACCTGCGAAAGAATCGACGATCGCAATATTCGGTATGGGTGGAATTGGGTTAAGCGCTCTTATGACAGCGGTTTTCTTTGAATGCAATAAGATTATAGCGATAGATATAGAAGATGATAAGCTGAATCTTGCCAATGAATTTGGAGCTACTCATACAATTAATGCCATTCAAAAAGACCCTCTGGGTGAAATTTATAAAATTACCGATAATAAAGGTGTAGATTACAGCATTGAAGCTTCTGGCAATGCAAAAATCATTGAAACGGCTTTTCAATCAGTAAGAAAGTTTGGAGGCCTTTGTGTGTTCGCTTCACATCCTGCATATGGGAACAAAATTGAGCTGGACCCCTACGATTTGATTTGCGGCAAGAGAATAGAAGGAAGCTGGGGAGGTGCGTGTAAGCCGGATAAAGATATCCCCATACTTGCTGAGTTATACAGAAGAGGCAGAATGCCTCTTGAAAAATTACTGAGCAAAAAATATTCGCTTGAAGACATAAATGAAGCACTTGAGGAGATGGAAGACGGAAAAATTGCAAGGGCACTAATCGAAATGGAGAGATAATCATGCCGCTTCATCCTGAATCTATTGCTGCACTACAAGATATTAAAGAAAAAACTAAAAGTAAACGCGTTATTTTTGTTTCCGGGAATTTCAATATAATACATCCCGGACATTTAAGACTTTTACGTTTTGCCAAGGAATGTGGTGATTATCTTGTTGTTGGAGTGCTTGATTCTGAGTCTAACGGTGCTATGGTTGCAGAAGAGCTGCGCCTTGAAGGGATACAGTCTATAAGCTGGGTTGATTATGGTTTTATCCTTCGTAATTCACCGGCATCATTTATTGAGGAACTGAAACCTGTGTTTGTTGTAAAAGGCAAGGAATACGAAGATCAATATAATCCCGAGGCTGAAGCAATAGCAAAAAGCGGCGGGAAACTTCTTTTCAGTTCTGGTGATACAATTTTTTCGTCTATAGACCTGATGAGGCAGGAGTGGAAAGAACTTAATCGCTCTTCCATCAAAAAGCCATTTGATTTTATGGCACGCCATAAATTTGATTTTAAGTCTTTGCTCAATACAATTGATAGAATGCAAACGCTGAAAGTCTGTGTTATTGGAGATATAATTGTTGATGAGTATATTACATGCGATCCACTTGGTATGTCTCAGGAGGACCCGACTATAGTTGTAACGCCTGTAATGCATGAAAAATTCACAGGCGGTGCCGGTATTGTTGCAGCACATGCTTGTGGTTTGGGATCAACAGCACATTTTTTTTCCATTATCGGTAAGGATGAGATTGCCGGATTTGCCAGGGAGAAACTTGAAAAAAACGGAGTAACAGTACATTTTTATGAGGATGCCAGCAGACCAACAACTTTGAAACAGCGTTACCGTGCCGGACAAAAGACACTTCTTAGGGTAAGCCATTTAAGGCAGCATGCCATGAATTCAGAAATCCGCAGTCGCATGTTTGATAACATCTGTAGTATTCTTGATGAAGTAGATCTGATGATTTTTGCTGATTTCAATTATGGCTGTCTTCCTCATGGGTTGGTAGAACAAATTACGAACGAATGCGGCAAAAGAGGAATCATGATGGTTGCGGATAGCCAATCATCATCACAGATTGGCGATATCTCAAGATTTAAAGGTATGACACTGATAACACCTACAGAAAGAGAAGCACGATTTGCTGTACATGATTTTGAGTCCGGGCTCGTGGTTCTCGCTGAAAAATTAAGAGAACAGTCACTTGCAAGAAATGTTCTCATAACTCTTGCCGAAGAAGGAGTCCTCATACATGCGGAAACAAACCAAAAAAATAAATGGCTGACTGACCGTCTCCCCGCATTAAATACCGCCCCTAAAGATGTATCGGGGGCTGGAGACTTATTGCTGACATGCGCTTCTATGGCGATGGCCGTTGGAGCAGACATTTGGCAGAGTTCGTATCTTGGCTCACTTGCTGCTGCTTGTCAGGTTGGACGTATAGGGAATATACCGCTTACGCCTAATGATTTAAGGTTGGAATTAGAGAGTTGAGGGCATTGCTTCTTTCGGCAGGATTGTGGACAAGGCTTCGTCCCATGACAAACATGATTCCAAAATGTCTTGTTCCCATTCATGGGAAGCCACTCCTTGAATATTGGCTAAAAATGTTAAGGGATGCAAGTGTTTATCCTATTTTATTAAATCTCCATTATTTCGCGGATAGGGTTCAAAGATATATTGCAAATAGTGAATTTAGAGATATTGTTCAAACAGTTTATGAAAAAAAACTTTTTGGTACTGCTGGAACACTTCTAAAAAACCGGGTTTTCTTCGGAAATGAGACCTTAATGCTTATTCATGCTGACAATCTCTCAAGATTTGATGTGCAGGCTTTTATAGAAAGACATAAAAAGCGACCTGCCGGATGCGAGATTACGATGATGGTGTTTAAGACGCCTACACCCTATTCTTGCGGCATTGTTGAGCTGGATGAAAACGGTATAGTTCAGGCATTTTATGAAAAGGTACCAAATCCGCCAAGTAATTTGGCAAATGGAGCAGTATATATCTTAGAGCCCTCTATATTTGACTATCTTCAAAGTTTAAACAAAGAATTTATAGATTTTAGTACTGAAGTCTTACCTATTGGGACGATGGAGAGTTACAAAAAAGCTTTAGAGGAATTCAGGTGAGTGAATTTTTTAGCATTCAGCTCAATAATGAAGTGCAACACTTTGTAGAGGACAGCAGTATGGACAAGACTCCCAAAGAAGGAGACAAACTGTTGTGACTTTAATGGTTCAGTACATTAATGTACTAATAAAGGCAATAAAATTATTTATATTAACACCATTATTTATATTAATTCGTAGTATTAAGCCTATAAAACTTATTAGATTTGGTAATTTAAGAAGTAACCGGATAGGACATTTTGCACTAAATACGGAGTTATACTTATGTGAAAAAGATAATAATATGCAATCTAACAATTCGATTGATGTTTTTTTCTACGATAAAAATAAAGGGGTATGCAATTACCAACTTTTAAAAATGTGGAAACGAATTTTAAGGGTTAATCAAATAGCAGCTTTATTTTACAAATATGATTATCTCCCCGGAGTTGAAGAACATAAAATAAAAACCGTTAAATCAGAAAGAGATATTTATGGTTTAATGGAAAAAAGTAAAGTACATCTTTATTTCACTCCAGATGAAGAGCATGTTGCATTAAAGGAATTAAAAAGTATGGGTATTGAAAAGAATGATTTATATGTTTGTCTTGCAGTGCGTGATTCAGCTTATTTAAAAAAAAAATTCCCTCACAAAGATTTTAGTTATCATAACTATCGTGATAACAATATCCAAAATTATATATTATCTGCAATTGAACTTGCTAAAAGAGGATATTTTGTCATAAGAATGGGAGCGATAGTTAATGAAGCCTTAAATATTAATCACCCCCAAATAATTGACTATGCTACAAATGGCTGTAGGACTGAATTGCTTGATATTTATTTGAGTGCGAACTGTCATTTTTTTATATCTACCCCCATAGGCCTGGAGGTGGTCCCTTTAGTATTTCGTCGTCCTATAGTTTACACAAATGTTTTGCCTATAGAACATGCTACTACTTGGAACTCAAAAGCATTAATTATATTCAAAAAACATTGGCTCAAAAAGGAAAAGCGATTTATGACCTTCAGGGAAATAATAGAATCCGGAGTAGGACGTTATTTACGTACTGAAGATTATGAAAAGCAAGGCATTGAACTTATAGAAAATTCACCTGAAGAAATTTTAGATGTAATTCTTGAAATGGATGAAAGGCTAAAAGGAAATTGGGAAACGGCTGATGAAGACGAGGAGCTCCAGAAAAGATTCTGGACTTTATTTAAACCAAGCGACTTAAATAAAGTTATTAGAGCACGTATAGGCACCAAATTTTTAAGACAAAATAAGGGATTGCTAAATTAACCAATTAGGCAGACTGTCAAATTTATTGTGGATATAATTCACAATTAAATTTTGCAGAGCTTGCCTTAAAAATCAATCCGCCCATGTGGAGGGATGAGCTCCGGAGGTTTTTGGCTGTATGAGGCATTGATTACACCAAAGGATAGGAATTCGCAATGTGCGGCGGAATACATATATGGCGAGGGAGAGTTAAATGATTGGATTTTGGAGTCATTACTGCAGTCCACATGAACAGGGTCAAATATGCCCTTACCCCGAAGGGTTTCACGAAAGGAGGAAGAGTGAATATAGACGCAATTATTACTGCACGTAGCGGAAGCAAGGGCATTTATAAGAAAAATACGATACTATTGGACTCCAAGCCCCTTATTGAATATACTCTGGAAGCAGCTTTTGGTGCCGCTTTTATTCGGCATGTTTATTTATCAACAGATGACGAGGCGTTATTTGAAAGATATAAAAATTATAAGGAGATTAGATTTATTGACCGCCCGAAAGCACTGGCTGATGACCAGATTTCCTTAAAAGATGTGCTGGCGCATGCGCTTGAGACAATAAGAGCAAACAACCCTGACTTAATAATAATTCTTCTTCCAACCTCTCCCCTTAGGACATCAAGTCATATTGATGCTGCGGTCAAGTTTGCTCAGTCATTGCCATCTTTCGATAGCATAGTCAGCGTGAGCCGCGTTAAAATCGCTCCTCTTGGAGGGTTGATTCTTGATAAATACAAAAGAACCAGGTTTTTGTTTAAGAAAGCACAAAAATATTATAGACGCCAAGATCAACCTCCAGTTTATAAATTGGCTGGCGCTATCTGGATTGTTGCTCCTGACAAGATAAACAAGCTGAATGATTTTCTTCTTTCTGGAGAATCCTATGCTTTCGAACTAAATGATTCAGAGAATATTGATATTGACATAGATACGCCATGCGATGTTGCAGTAGCTGAAGCAATGTTGTCATTCCAGAAAGAACGAGTTAGTTGGGATGCAAGAGGCGGATTTAACGTTCAGCGTTTTTATGCCCACGACGATTTAGAAATGGGGATTCGTAGGAATATACTTGATGCAGCGGCTTACGAGCGGCATTTACAACGTTATAGGTTTTTTCTGGATTACATTGAGCCGTCGGATGTGGTTCTGGATATTGCTTGCGGAAGCGGATATGGGAGTGAAATTCTCGCCTCTAAAGCACGTTTAGTATACGGTATTGACATGGATGCTAAAACTATTGAATATGCTAGACGGCATCATTTACGTTCCAATATCCGATTTGATGTATCTACTGTTGAATCTTTTATTCCGAAGGAGCGTCATGATAAAATAATCAGCGTTGAGACTATAGAGCACCTTGCTGATCCTGAGGGGTTTTTGGTACAGGCTAAAGAGTGGTTAAAGCCCGATGGTGTGCTGTGGTTGACTTGCCCGTTATCTGAAAGTGACTCACAGCAGATTGAAAATCCTTTTCATATAAGTAACATTAGCTATGATAAACTTAGTATTCTTATGAATCGCCATTTCAAGGAGGTTGATTTCTTTAGTTTATCCGAACAGGATATTTTCAGGGTTGATACGCTTAATAATCGAACCACTTATATTGTTGCCAAAGGGAGCCTATTATAATCTGTATTGTGGAAAAATAAAAAATATTAAAGACTCCTAATTGAGAGAGAGCTATTTCATCAAGATGGAGATTTTATGAATACAAGCAAGATAAAACATTACGCTTTGATTCCCGCAAAGGAAAAATCCAATCGATGCCGGGGTAAAAATTGGCGGAATTTCATTGAGGGATACTGTTTAGTTGATTTTACTCTCAAGACAATACCCAAAGATGTATTTAATGAAGTGATTTTGTCGACAGACAAAGCGGACTATCAAGCTCCACTTATCATAAAAAAACATAAAAGAGATAAAAGTCTTGCTGCCAAAGACTCTTGTGTTCTGGATCTGATGCAGTTGATAATTCGCGAATATCAAATGACCGATAAAGATTATTTATGGTTATTAAATCCGACCGCGCCTTTTAGATTAGAAACAGATTACCGCTGTATTAGAAAAATTATTAATAAAGATTTGCCAACAGCCTTAATCTCTGTCAGGAAGATTCATCCGTTTATTTGGAAAAACGACGTTCCCTTGTTTGAAACGAAGGGGAAACGACTTAATACGGAGGATTTTAGAGAAGAATTTGCTATTGAAAACGGCATGTTTTACGTAGTTAATGTAGGATATTTCCGTAAAAATAGCTCATGGTATGGCAAAGATACTCGATTATATAAACAAGATAGTATTTGGTCGTCAGTGGATATTGATACTGAAAATGACTTTAAAAATGCGCAAAAATTAGAGAAACTCTGGGAAATAAAATTAGGGGGAAACCATGTTCAGTTTTAAGGACATAAACGATGTTTATTTAATAGGGGAAATCGGCATTAATCATAACGGTGATTTACAGATTGCCAAAAGGTTAATCGATGCAGTTTTTGCCTGTCATTGGGACTGTGCAAAGTTTCAGAAAAGAGATCCGGATATTTGCGTTCCCGAAAGTCAAAAAAATGTTCCCAAAGATACACCATGGGGAAAGCTGACCTATCTCGAATATAAAAAGAAAATTGAGTTTGGCAAAAAAGAATATGATTACATTGAAAAATATTGCCAGGAAAAACCAATGAACTGGACCGCTTCTGTTTGGGATATAAACAGCTTAGAGTTTATTCGGAAGTATAAGGTGCCTTTTATTAAAATACCATCTGCCAAAATCTCTGATTTGGAATTTATGGAGGCGGCAGCCGAGACGCGAATCCCCCTCATTGTTTCCACAGGAATGAGCTCTTTGAAAGAAGTTGATGATGTCGTGGATGTTTTAAGAAGGCACTCTTGCGAATTTGTCCTTATGCATACCAATTCCAGTTACCCTACCCCGATGGAGGAGATAAACATAAATTGCATTAAAACCCTAAGGGAACGATACAATTGCATTGTTGGGTATAGCGGCCACGAATATAGTATAGAGTCTACCGTATATGCTGCTGTCTTAGGCGTAAAAATTATAGAAAGGCACATAACACTTAGCCATACAATGTGGGGAACTGACCAAGCAGCCAGTTTAGAGGTCGTAGGAATGGATTTACTACGTAAGAGGATTAAAGATATTGATATTATTTTGGGTGATGGAGAGAAAAGGATTACTCCTGACGAAGAGAAAATCAGAGCTAAATTAAGAAAGTAGGATAGCAGGAAAAGTTTATTGTAGTGCAGAAAAACTGAAAATAAAAAGGAGTCGTAGATAAGGAATGATAAAGACCCAAATAGATTTGCTGAGAAAAGGAGTAATTATCCCAAGAATTAATGCGTTAAATAAGTAAATGAGGGTGGTTGTTTTGGAATACAATTACAATTATGACTGGGGGAAGCCTTGAAGAAATATGCAAGTAAAAATGTTTTAAGAAACATAAAATTAATTATTTACGATTTCGACGGTGTTTTCACAGATAATAAGGTTATTGTCAGAGAAGATGGAGTGGAAAGCGTTGTTGTAAATAGAGCTGATGGATTGGCGGTAAGTGTAATTAAATCCATGGGCATAGAACAAATTATACTGACAACAGAGAAAAACAGGATAGTTCAGGTGCGGGCCCATAAACTTGGCATACCTGCAAAAAGCGGTGTTGATGACAAAAAAAAGAATCTATTGTCTTATTGCAAAAGAAGAGGTATTCCTTTAAAGTCTGTGGCTTATGTAGGCAATGACCTTAATGATTTAGAAGCTATGAAGATGGTTGGGCATCCCATTTGTCCTTCTGATGCATATGAACAGGTAAGAAATATTTGCAAGATAGTCTTGGAGTCCGCGGGAGGAGAAGGCGTGGCACGGGAATTATTAGAATATATTAAATGAGGGTTTTACTGGTTGTTTATGATAATGACTCATATATAAGCTGGTTCCCTCAAGGGCTTGCATATATAGCCGCTGTTTATAAAAAGGCAGGGCATGAGGTCGTGATATACAATCAGGACGTATATCATTATCCTGAAGAACATCTGACAGAATATCTTAAGAAACACACATTTGACATTGTTGGCGTCAGCGTTATCGGAGGATATTATCAATACAGGAAACTCCTCAGCATATCTCAGGCCGTAAATGCCGTACCTGACAGGCCGTTTTATATTATCGGAGGGCATGGCCCTGCGCCTGAGGCAGAATTTTTTCTCAAAAAAACAGGTGCGGATCTGGTGGTCATCAGCGAAGGCGAAAAAACGGCGCTGGAAGTAATTGATACCCTTGAAGGCAGAAAATCAATGGCGGAAGTTAATGGCATAGCATATATTAAAAACGGTAAATTTATTAAGACTCCGGAACGGCCCCTGATTCAGAATCTTGATGAGATACCGTTTCCAGCCTATGAGTTATTTCCGATGGAGCACTATACCCTGCTCAGGATGCCGCGCATAAAAAACAGCGGCCGCTGCATCCCCGTGCTTTCCGGCAGGGGATGCACGTTCACCTGCAATTTCTGTTACCGCATGGACAAGGGATTCAGGCCGCGTTCAGTAGAAGGCATAATAAATGAGGTAAGGTTTTTGCAAAAAGATTACAATGTTAATTATATAGCCTTTTCCGATGAACTGCTGATGAGTTCCATAAGCCGGACGGTTGAATTGTGCGAGTCATTTATAAAGGCAAAACTGAATATTAAATGGACTTGCAACGGCCGACTTAACTATGCAAAGCCGGATGTGCTTAAGCTGATGAAAGAGGCGGGCTGTGTATTCATTAATTACGGAATAGAGGCGTTAGATGACCAGGTATTGAGAAATATGAAGAAGGCATTGACCGTTAAACAGATTATCACCGGGATAGAAAATACCCTTGCAAGAGACATCAGTCCCGGCTTTAACGTTATATTCGGTAATATAGGCGATACAAAAGAGACGCTGAAAAAAGGCGTTGAATTTTTATTGAAATATGACGACCACTCCCAGATGAGGACCGTAAGACCTGTGACTCCGTATCCCGGCTCTCCG
>JACROO010000109.1 GCA_016214355.1 Nitrospirota bacterium
AGTTCAAAGTTCAAAGTTCAAAGTTTTATTTTTATACTGCTTACTGCTTACTGCTTACTGCTTACTGTTGCAATTGCTTTTGCGGCAGAAGAGGCAGGACACAGTGCCTCGCTAAAGGATTGGCTTTGGCCTGTTATAAATTTTGCTGTACTTGTTTTTATCCTTGTTAAATTCGGCCGCAAGCCTATGAAGGAATATTTCAGACAACGGACAGAGATTATTGAGAAGTCACTCAAAGAGGCAGGAGAGGCAAAGGAACTTGCTAAAAAGGCTCTCTCGGAGGTGCAGAAGCTGCTTAAAGGCATGGATGAAGAGATAAATAAAATCCTTGAGTCCGCAAAAAGGGCGGGAGAGAACGAAAAAGAGGCGCTTATTGCGCAGGGTGAAAGCCTGAAAAATAAAATCCTTGAACAAACAAGGGTAAACATAAAACATGAACTTCAAAATGCTAAAAAGGCGATAAAGTCTGAAGCCGCCATTATGGCACTTGAACTTGCCGAGAAACAGATAAAAGAAAGGCTTGGCGGAAAAGAGCAGGAAAGACTTATTGAAGAAAATATTAAAAAGTTTGCCGGCAGCTAACAGAGGAGTTGATAGTGAATAAATACCAGATTGCCAAAAGATACAGCAGGACACTGATTAATATGGTTGATATTGCTCAGGTCAGTAAGGTTATTGCAGAGATTATTGCATTTTCATCTGCGCTTGATGCAAATAAAAAACTCAGGCTTCTGCTTGCAAGCCGGATATTCTCTGAAGAAGAACGCAGCAAGGCATTGAAAGAACTGCTGCCTCATCTCAAGATGTCTCAGGAAACCCAGAAATTCCTTACATTTATTGTATCAGAGGGGCATCTTGATGCCATTAAAGATGTGATAAAGATAACAATTGAGATGTATAATGAGAAGCTCAAAAAGGCTAAGGCATTGTTGATATCGCCTGTCCCTCTGAGCAGTAATTATATTGAAAGGCTCAAGACTGCCCTGAAGGCTTTAACCCGCAAAGATGTTGAGATTGAGAGCCGTATTGATGAATCCCTGATTGGCGGTTTTATTGTAAAAGTGGGAAGCACAATTTATGACAGCAGTATTAAAGGACAGCTTGCGTCCTTAAGGGCGGAACTGACGAGATAAGTAATAATTGACGATTGAAAATTGAAAATTGAAAATTTATTTGGGGGTGACTTTAAATGGAGATTATGGAACTAAAGGCTGAAGAAATAAGCGAGCTGATAAAAAGACAGATATCTGATTTTGAAAAGCGTGTTGACGTAAGTGAGGTTGGGACTGTCGTTAAAGTAGGTGACGGAATTGCGAGGGTCTACGGGCTTGAGAAGGCAATGACATCGGAGCTTCTTGAATTTCCGAACGGGGTATTTGGCATGGCGCTTAACCTTGAGGAAGATGCAGTCGGTGCTGTGCTCTTTGGAGAGGACACATTGGTTAAGGAGGGGGACATTGTAAAGAGGACGGGCAGGATTATGGAAGTCCCTGTTGGCGAGGCTCTGGTTGGCAGGGTGGTAAATGCTATTGGACAGCCTATAGATGGAAAAGGCCCCTTAGATACCAAACAAAGAAGGCAGGTGGATGTTATTGCCCCCGGCATTATACAGAGACAGCCGGTTAACGAACCGCTCCAGACAGGGATTAAGGCAATAGATGGAATGATTCCTATCGGAAGGGGGCAGAGGGAGCTCATCATCGGCGACCGTCAGACAGGCAAGACCGCAATCCTGATAGATACGATTATTAATCAGAAGGGCGGCGACGTTATTTGTATATATGTAGCTGTCGGTCAGAAGAGGGCGAATGTCGTCCGTGTGGTAAAGACCCTTGAGGAATACGGAGCGATGGACCATACAATAGTGGTTGTTGCCACTGCGAGTGAACCTGCTCCGCTTCAGTATATTTCCCCTTATACCGGATGTGCAATAGGCGAATATTTTAGAGATAACGGTAAACACGCATTAATTATGTACGATGACCTTAGTAAACAGGCTACGGCATACAGACAGCTTTCCCTCCTGCTCAGGCGTCCGCCGGGACGTGAGGCATTCCCCGGCGATGTCTTTTACCTTCATTCAAGACTCCTTGAAAGGGCGTCAAAACTTTCTGCAAAACTCGGCGGCGGTTCTTTAACCGCTCTCCCTGTTATAGAAACGCAGGCAGGAGACGTCTCAGGCTATATTCCTACAAATGTTATCTCTATTACTGACGGACAGATATACCTTGAGCCTGAGCTTTTTTATGCAGGTATCAGGCCTGCCGTTAATGTAGGGCTTTCAGTCAGCCGAGTCGGAGGCGCTGCGCAGATAAAGGCAATGAAGCAGGTTGCAGGCATGTTAAGGCTTGACCTTGCTCAATACAGAGAGCTTGCCGCATTTGCCCAGTTCGGCTCTGACCTTGACAAGGCAACCCTTGCACAGATTGAAAGGGGCAAGAGAATGGTAGAACTCCTTAAACAGGGTCAATATGAACCGCTTCCTGTTGAGGATCAGATAATCGTCGTTTACGCAGGCACACAGGGTTTTCTTGATGACCTGCCGGTTGATGCAATAAAGTCTTTCGAAGAGGGCCTGCTCAGATATGTGAGGACGGAAAAACAGGAACTTAAAAATGAGATTAAGACAAAGAAGGTATTAGATGACGACCTGAAGGCAAAGGTCTCTAGGGCTATTGAGGAATATAAGAAAGGATTCAAGGTCTAAATAGAGTTAAGAGTGGAGAGTTAAGATATGCCGGTTTTAAAAGATATAAGAAGAAAAATAAAGGCAATCCAGAACACGCAGAAAATTACGAAGGCGATGAAGATGGTCGCCGCTGCAAAACTGCGTAAGGTTCAGACGAGGATGCTTAATTTCAGGCAGTATGCGGATAAAATACATGAGGTTACAGTCAGACTTGCTGCAGGCGCCGAGAGACAGTTACACCCCCTTTTAATGGCAAGACCCAGAAAGACCGTAGAAGTGATTGTAATGAGCGGAGACAGGGGGCTCTGCGGTTCCTTTAATTCTAACATTATCAAGGCAGGTGCAAACTATATAAATGACCTCCGTAAGAATGGTTTTGAAGTAAGTGTCAGCACTATTGGCAGGAGAGGGAGGGACTACTTTAAAAGGCGGAATATACAGCTAAGGAAGTCGTGGACAGGTGTCTCAGGTAATCTGCTTTACAATACTGCCCATGAAGTTTCCGGAGATATTATAGAGAATTATATAAACGAGACTGTTGATGAGGTTACTCTTATTTATAACGAGTTCAAATCAGTTATTGCCCAGAAAGTTTCGGTGGTAAAACTCCTTCCTTTAGCGCCTATTGAGGCAGGTGAAGAAGTTGCCGTTAGTCCTGACATTTTGTACGAGCCTTCTCAAAAAGAAATCTTTGAAAGACTTCTGCCCAAAAATGTAGAGATACAGGTTTACAGGGCGTTACTTGAATCCAGTGCTGCCGAGGAGGCTGCGAGGATGAGCGCGATGGAAAATGCAAGTCAGAACTGTGATGACCTCATTGCAAGGACGACATTGGTGTATAACAAGGCAAGACAGACGCTTATAACAAAAGAGCTTATGGATATTGTAGGGTGCGTGGAGGCATTAAAATAGTGAATAGTGAAAAGTGAACAGTGAATAGTCAGAGGCAGTTTTTAACTGAATACTATTTACTAAATACTGTTCACTTTAAATTAAGGGGGTTATAAATCATGAATGAAGGAAAAGTTAAACAGGTAATTGGAGCGGTAGTTGATGTTGAATTTGAAAAAGAACTGCCTAAGATTCTGGATGCCTTAAGGATAGAGGAAAAGGGGGACTCTGCGAAAGGTATCCCTGACATTAATCTTACCCTTGAGGTTGCAGGGCATCTCGGTGACAATATAGTGAGGACAATTGCCATGTCCTCAACTGACGGCTTAGTAAGGGGAATGCGCGTTGCAGATACAGGACAGCCAATTACTGTTCCCGTCGGCAATGCGACACTCGGCAGGATAATAAATGTTATAGGTGAGCCTATTGATGAACTCGGCCCTGTTAAAGCAGAACAGAGATGGCCCATTCATAAGCCTGCACCTGAATTTGTGGAGCAGAAAGCGACCACAGAGGTATTTGAGACAGGAGTCAAGGTATTTGACCTCCTCATACCATTTGTTAAGGGCGGCAAGATGGGTATGTTTGGCGGCGCAGGCGTTGGCAAGACTGTCATTATAATGGAGATGATACATAACATAGCCATGGTTCATGGAGGCGTGTCAGTTTTTGCAGGTGTTGGCGA
This sequence comes from Nitrospirota bacterium, assembly GCA_016214355.1. GTDB lineage: Bacteria > Nitrospirota > Thermodesulfovibrionia > UBA6902 > DSMQ01 > JACROO01. Next base: position 4,266 of record JACROO010000109.1, read on the forward strand.
ACGGACAAGGGAAGGCAATGACCTTTACCTTGAGATGAAACATTCAGGGGTTTTGCCAAAAGCAGCCCTTATATACGGTCAGATGAACGAACCGCCGGGAGCGAGGGCAAGAGTTGCACTGAGCGCACTTACAGTGGCAGAGTATTTCAGGGACCAGGGTCAGGACGTTCTTATCTTCATAGACAATATCTTCAGATACACGCTTGCAGGCTCAGAGGTTTCAGCCCTTCTTGGAAGAATGCCTTCTGCAGTCGGTTATCAGCCTAACCTCGGTACGGATATGGGCGTCCTTCAGGAAAGGATTACAACTACGAATAAAGGCGCTATTACATCAATGCAAGCAATATATGTTCCTGCAGACGACCTTACAGACCCTGCAGTTGCAACGGCATTTACTCACCTTGACGGTACTGTCGTTCTTTCAAGACAGATTGCAGAGCTTGGCATTTACCCTGCAGTCGACCCTCTGGATTCCACATCAAGAATCCTTGACCCCAAGGTCTTAGGTGAAGAACATTATGCAATTGCAAGAAAAATACAGATGATTCTTCAGAGATATAAAGAGCTTCAGGACATTATTGCGATTTTAGGGATGGAGGAACTTTCTGAAGACGATAAATTAACTGTTGCGCGTGCAAGAAAGCTTCAGAGATTCCTGAGCCAGCCGTTCCATGTTGCAGAGACATTCACCGGAGCACCCGGCAGATATGTCAAGCTCGCAGACACGATAAAGGGCTTCAAGGCAATAGCGGAAGGTCAGTACGATGATATGCCTGAACAGGCATTCTGGATGGTAGGTACCATTGAAGAGGCAGAAGAAAAGGCAAAGAAGTTAGGGTGGAGCAGGCAAGTGTAGTGTCAGTAATGTTTTTATAACAGACACTAATCACTGACACTGACACCAGACAGGAGTTTAAAATGGAGAATAAACTGAGATTAGAGATTGTTACACCGCAAGGCGTTGTATTCAGCGAGGAAGTTGATGAGATAGTTGCTCCCGGCAGTGAAGGCGAGTTCGGAGTACTGCCCGGTCATGCACCCTTTCTTACTACCCTTAAGATAGGTATGCTGATTTTCAAAAAGGGCAGTGAGACGAGGTATCTTTTTGTAAGCTGGGGATATGCCGAAGTCGGACACGATAGGATGCTGGTTCTTACTGACAGTGCGGAGAAATGCGAGGACATAGATGTTGAAAGAGCCTTGTCTGCAAAAAAACGCGCAGAGGAAAGGCTTAAGCAGGAAGCAAATATTGACCAAGCAAGGGCAGTTTCATCCCTTGAACGGGCAACAACAAGGATACAGGTGGCAGAGAAGAAGACGGCGAAGTAGTTTTTTTGTTAGTAACCTTTTCAGGCTTTTTGTTCAAGGATTGCGTCCATTATTTTTTAAAAATCAGAAAAATCAAAAAATCAGGGACAACCCCCATTATTTTTTCTTTCCGATTATGTAAAATATCATAATCATTTACTATAATATCTGACTGTTATGCTTAAACTGCTTATTTTTGACCTTGACGGGACATTGGCAGATACGAGTCAGGATGTTGCAGACGCAATAAACTATGCTGTCGCTCCGTATGGCGCAGGTCCCTTTAGTGTTGACGAAGTTAAGAAGATGGTCGGCTCCGGCATATCAAAACTGATTGAGAGCTTGGTTATACCTCAAATAGAAAATCCCCCCTCGCCCTCCTTTGTCAAAAAGGGGATGGGGAGGTTACTAACAGTGGATAAAGGGGAATTTGGTAAAAGAGAGAAAAAACTTCTGAGAAAAGAAGCTGCGGTTGACAGGTTTGTTGAATATTACTCAGCGCATCTTCTGGATAATACAAAGGCATATCCAGAGGTAAGGAAGACCCTTCTTAAACTTGAAAATTACAAAAAGGCTGTTATCTCTAACAAGAGGGAGTCATTTTCAAGAAGGGTTATTGAGGGTCTTGGTCTGCTGAAAATTTTTGACGTTGTTCTCGGCAGTGACAGCGTGCCTGAGATAAAACCTTCACCGGTTCCAATACTGGAAGTTTTAAAGAGGCTCGGTGTGTCAAAAGACGAGGCTGTTATGATTGGTGACAGCAATTATGATATTGAATCAGCCCATGCTGCCGGAATAAAAGTGATTGCAGTAACTTACGGTTTCCGCAGCAAAGAAGTTTTACAAGATGCAGATTTTATGATTGATAATTTCGGAAAGCTGGTGGAGATACTGCAGAAAATAAGTAAGCAGTAAGGAGTAAGCAGTAAGGAGTGAGAACTAAGGAGTGAGAACTATGAGCTATCTTGAGACATGCGATAGCATTAAAAGCATAAGACTGTTTCAGGCAAAAACAGGCTACCGCTTTAGTGTTGATGCGCTTTTGCTTGAGGACTTTATCTCGGCAAAACACCTTTCAAAAGGCATTGAACTTGGCACAGGCTCCGGGATTATATCAATCCTTCTTGCAAAGAAAAATAAAAACATAAAAAAAATAATTGCAGTTGAGATTCAGCACTCTTTTGCAGAACGTGCAAAGAGAAATGTAGAATTAAATAAGCTCAGTAAAAGGATTGAAGTCTTTGCTGAGGATATTAAAAACCTCAGAAAAATTTTTCCTCCCAATAAATTTGACTTTGCGTTTTCAAACCCGCCTTTCAGAAAAACAAAATCAGGGCTTTTAAGCATTGACGAAGAACGTGCGGTTGCAAGGCATGAAATAAAAATAACACTGCCTGATATTATAAGCACAGCCTCTTACCTCATAAAAAACACAGGCAGATTTTATTTAATTTATCATCCTTTCAGGCTTATAGAATTAATTACGCTTTTTCGCAGTGCAAGGCTTGAGCCAAAGCGGATGAGATTTGTGCATTCAAGCATCGGCGAGGAGGCGAAAATGGTCATGATAGAAGCTGTAAAAGGTTCGGGGCAGTGGCTTAAAATTGACCCTCCGCTTTATATCTATGAAAAAGGCAGTGAATATACTGATGAGATGAAAAGGATTTACGGGGAGTGATAGGTTGCAAATGAAGACCGTCCTGCATATAATAATCTAATGCGTTGTTGGCTGATTTTTTTGCCTTTGGTTTTTACTAACAACTAATAACTATGAACTAAAAAATTTGCTTTGCAAATTTTTCCGGGGCCGTCTATGACCCGTCTACGATTCGTAGAGTAGGGTAGCTCAGTTGGTCTATGACTCGTAGAGGAGAGCATCCCGATTGCATCGGGAAGGTCGGATGTTTTAAATTAAAATAGGATTTTGTTGTTTGTTATAGGGG
>JACROO010000120.1 GCA_016214355.1 Nitrospirota bacterium
CTGCTATCTTTTCCCTTGCAAGTAGAAACATTCTGGTTGCGATATTATGTTCAAAAGACACATCAGCATGATAATTTACTGTATGGATGATTACTACGAGGGTGATTCCAACAATAACAAGGGCGATCATAATTTCAAGGAGGGTGAAGCCTTCCCTTCGGGAATTATAAATTGTAGATTGTAAATTGTAGATTGCAGATTTGAAATTTGAAATTTGAAATTTGAAATTTTGGTTAAAGCACGTATCCTTTAAGGACTTTAGTTCTTCCATTTAAATGGTTAAAAATAACAGTATATTCTGAATTCCCTTTCTTAAGGTGTAAAATTATTGGTTCTTGAGGGTTGGTTGGACCAAATTCTACTATTACCTCACCCCTTGATACCTCACTAAGTGAGGGGATTATAACATCTGTTATCTCCACATCTCCTTTTAAAGATATTTCCTTTTTTTCTTTATCGCCTTCAAACTCCCACGACTCGTCATTGAGGTTAACCTTAAATATGTATGCCTGTTTTTTTGCAACTGCTTCATTATAAATATATCTTAATGTTCCACTGAGTCGTCTTGCCTCATATTTCAGTTCGTTTTCTCCTATATGCCAAAAAGACGGCATTACTAAAGTGGTGATAAGAGAGATAATAAAAATGACAATGACTAATTCAAGGAGGGTAAATCCAACAGGAGTAACGAGTAACGAGTCTTTATTTTTTAACTTGTCACTTGTTACTTGTAACTCGTTACTGTTTTTAAATATCCCAGTTTGTGATGTCTGCATTATATCCTTCTCCACCATGAGTGCCATCAGCTCCATATGATATTATGTCATAATCACCTTGTGTTCCAGGAGAAATATATACATAAGGATTCCCCCAAGGATCAGCGGGTATCTTCTTCTTTTCAAGATATCCACCGCTTCTGTAGTTTTTAGGTATCTGACCTATAGTAGGTTCTGTAATTAAAGCCTCGATGCCCTGTTCAGTAGATGGATAGAAACCATTGTCCATTTTGAATAACTTTAGTGCAGTTTCAAAATTTCTTATCTGAACCTTTGCTTGTGCAACCCTTGCATCGTCGGTTCTGCCAATGAGTCTTGGTGCTATAAGGGCAGCGAGCATGCCAAGGATAAAAAGCACTATCATTATCTCTATGAGGGTAAAACCCCCTAAACAGTGACAGGTATGATTTTTAAAATTCCTTAATTTTGATTTTTTCATTTTGATTTTTGAATTTTACTTTATTAACTGATTCAATTCAAATATCGGCAGCAGTACCGCTGCCACAATAAATCCAACAATCAATCCCATGAACAGTATAAGGGATGGCTCTAAGAGGCTTGTTAACCTCTGAAGCTTTCTCTCAAATTCAACCTCATAGTATGCCGCGGCTCTTTTTAATACCTCTGCTAATTGTCCGCTCTGCTCCCCTGTGGATACCATCTGTAAAAATGTAGGTGGAAAACCCTCAAGGCTATTTGAAAGCCTTGCTCCTTGTGATACCAGCCCTCTTGCAGTCATAATCTTATTTTCTAAAGTGATGTTGCCTGTAACCTTAGCGCTTAACTTCATTGTCTGGAGTATCGGTAGTCCGCCTGAAAGGAGAAATGACATGGTAAGCGCAAATCTTGAGATATAAAGGCTCTGTAAAATTCTCCCTGGAGCTTTAAGTAGTAGTGTATCAATTATGTCCCTTTTCGTTTCTTTAAGCCTTTTATAGGTTAACAACCCTGCTATGACCAAAGCGCCTATGAGCCACCATAGTTTATGAAATACATTGCTAATCCAGATAAGAATTATAGTGATAAATGGCAGGGATGCAGATGTTCCCTCAAAGATTTTAGTTATCTTGGGAACAACAAATGTAAAGAGGAACGATAGTACAATAATGCTTACAAATATCATGAATACAGGGTATATGAGAGATGTCCTCACTTTATTTTTTATGGTCTCCTGTGATTCAAGAAAATCCTTATATAAAATTCAGGGAATATAGATGGGTATGCCTGCATAGCCCTTGCAAGCGATGCCCCTGCTGAAAGCCTTTCTTTTATGTCTGTAAGGATGTCCCTCCATTGACTTTTTTGTTCCAGGGCTAATGCCTCCACTGCTTCTATCATAGAAACACCTGAACTAAGGAGTGTAGAAAGGTTTCTGGTAATTGCAGGGAGGATATATGGAAGCCGTTTGACTCCAAATATATTTTTTCTGAACCCCGCTGTTTTAGTGATATCTTTTGGATAAATCCCTATAGTTTTTATTTTCATAATGGCATCTCTCGTGCTATCAGCCTCGAGTGTGCCTTTGATTTCTGAGCCGTCTTCCTTATATCCTATATATTTAAAGATGGGCATGTTTAAATTAAGCTCTAAATACTAATATCTAAATCCTAAACAAATCCAAATCACCAAAATCCAAAATTCAAAGTATATTGAGCCTCTTGCAAAAGTCTCGGGGAATGGTTCTTTTGTCATTCCCACGAAGCTTGTCCCCGTCCCGACGCTTCGGGATAAGCGGGGAGTGGGAATCCAGTCTTTTCAATTACTTATGAACTTTCTGGATTCCCGTTTTCACGGGAATGACGACTTTTGCAAGAGCCTCTATTGTTTAGGATTTAGAATTTTGAATTTAGGATTTATCATATTTCACTGTCACTTTGCGTTACCCTTAAGACCTCTTCAATAGTAGTTATTCCTTTTATAACCTTTTCCATACCGGTAGTCTTTAGAGTCTTAAAACCATTTCTCATAGCGGCTGCCTTTATACTCTGTGCATCTTTTCTCTCAACGATCATTAATCTTACCTCGGGTGTAATCTCCAGTAATTCAAAAATACCTGTTCTTCCGAGATAGCCTTTGCCAAGACATTTCTCACAACCTTTCCCGCGATAAAGAAGGATTTTGGTATTTTTATCACTGATTTCATTCTCAATATATGTTAATTCCTCTGCAGTAGGAGTATATGATTCCTTGCAATGAAGGCATATTATTCTTACAAGCCTCTGAGCAAGGACACCTATCAGAGATGATGCAACAAGGAATGGCTCTATACCCATATCAATAAGCCTTGTGAGTGCACCCGGGGCATCATGTGTATGGAGCGTGCTTAATACCAAGTGTCCTGTTAGAGAGGCATGAACTGCAATCTCTGCAGTTTCTGTATCCCTGATTTCTCCCACCATCATTACATCAGGGTCCTGTCTTAA
>JACROO010000121.1 GCA_016214355.1 Nitrospirota bacterium
CGCTTAATTACTTTCTTCTGTGACTCATTCAAAGGATATCTTGCCTTTATCCTGTCCATAGTAGCCGGAGAAGGCGTTTTATCCAGATAGTAAGGCTTAAACAAAAGCACAAGCTCATATCTGTTTGAACCAAATCTTCTGTAGGCATTGATTATATTACGCTCTATCTCTTTAGGCGTCCGTCTTGACCCGGGCTTAGCTCCTCTCTTACATGGAAGCAGTGATTCAGCTTTTCTGCCTCCTTGTATCCATTTGACGTAGTACCGCCTCAGTTCTTTTGCGCTGATGTGATGTGCTCTGCAGAGGTCTTTTACGTACCTGAAAGGACGAGGCGTTATCTTGGATTTAGTTCGCTCGTACTCCTTTAAAATAGGCAGCCATCGCTTAAGAACAATCTGATACTCGTAATGCATATAGGCCTCCTTTGGTCATTTTTACTATACCAAAAGAGTTACCTAATTAATGAGCATGAACAACACTTCCCCTATTTCTTTTCATTTCTGTTTTTGCCTTCCTGCCATCTTTGCAGCCCAAGAGTTTTCTTCAAGTTCTTAAAAATACGGAAAGTGTCTCGCTATTTTTCGCTATTCGCTATTTTGCCGCCAGTTTTCGGATAAGCGCTGCCGCGTTAAATGTATAATATCAATAAGATGTCTGCTTCAAGATTGAAGACCTCATGCAAGTTTAAGCTGGTCTCAGACTTTAAGCCCAAGGGCGACCAGTCAAATGCTGTAAAAAAACTTACAGACGGCATTTTAAAAAAACTAAAACACCAGGTCCTGCTGGGCGTTACAGGCTCTGGCAAGACGTTTACCGTTGCCAATGTTATTGCTAATGCGAATAAGCCGGCACTTGTTATTGCGCACAACAAGACACTCGCCGCACAGCTTTACGGTGAATTCAAGACATTTTTCCCGGAAAACGCTGTGGAATATTTTGTGAGTTATTACGATTATTACCAGCCTGAGGCGTATATCCCGTCAACAGACACATACATAGAAAAAGACGCTATGATTAATGATGACATAGACCGCATGAGGCATGCAGCAACAAGGGCTGTGCTTGAGAGGAATGATACCATTGTTGTCGCTTCGGTTTCATGCATATACGGAATCGGTTCACCTGAGGATTATCTTAATATGCATCTTTTTTTAGAGGAAAATATGCATACAGAAAGAGATGCGTTTTTAAAAAGGCTTGTTGATATGCTTTATGAACGCAGTGAAGACTTCAAAAGAGGGACGTTCAGGGTGAGGGGTGATGTTGTTGAGATATTCCCGTCATTTTCCGGTGAAAATGCTGTAAAGGTTGAGTTTTTTGGTGACGATATTGATGCCATTTATGAATTTGATTCATTGACAGGCAAAGTCCTGCGGCGGCTGGCAAAGATTGCATTGTATCCCAACAGCCACTGGATTACTACAAAACCCCGGATTGAAAAGGCACTAATTACAATAAATGATGAATTAGAAGAGAGGATTGATTTTTTTCTAAAACAGGGTAAGCATATTGAGGCGCAGAGGATTGAGCAGAGGACGAGATTTGACATGGAGATGCTTAAGGAGTTTGGTTATTGTCACGGCATAGAGAACTATTCACGGCACCTAAGCGGAAGGCTCACTGGCGAACCGCCGTTCTGCCTCATTGATTATTTCCCCGGAGATTTTTTGTTAATAACAGATGAATCTCATGCGACGATTCCCCAGATTGGCGGGATGTACGAGGGTGACAGAGCAAGAAAACAGGCGCTTATTGATTTCGGTTTCAGACTTCCCTCTGCCCTTGACAACCGCCCTTTGAAGTTCAGCGAATTTGAGCGCAGGATAAATCAGGCAATCTATGTGTCTGCAACACCTGCTGTGTATGAGATTGAGAAATCAAATCGCAGAATCGTTGAGCAGATAGTCAGGCCAACAGGGTTAACAGACCCCCGGATAGAATTAAAGCCGGTCAGAGGGCAGGTTGACGATTTGTTAGGGGAAATCAGAGAGAGGACTGAGATGGGAGAGAGGGTTTTAGTGACGGCACTCACAAAGAGAATGGCTGAAGACCTTGCAGAGCACTATCAGGAATTAGGGATAAGGGCAAGGTATCTTCATTCAGACATTGATACGCTTGAAAGGGTAGAGATTCTGAGGGACCTCAGGCTTGGAAAGTTTGATGTGCTTATAGGAGTGAACCTTTTAAGGGAGGGGCTTGACCTGCCGGAGGTTTCGCTTGTTGCCATATTTGATGCCGACAAAGAGGGTTTCTTGCGTTCAAGCCGTTCACTTATCCAGACCATAGGCAGGGCGGCGAGGAATATAAATGGAAAGGTTATATTTTATGCCGACACGGTGACGGGTTCAATGAAGACAGCGATGGATGAAACAGACAGGAGGCGAAAACTTCAGGAAAAATATAATATAAAATATAAAATAACACCGGAGTCAATCAGAAAGGATATTACCAATATTTTAAGTTCAATATACGAAGCGGATTACTGGACTGCACCTGCCGTGGCGGAGGAAAAGGTTCAATACGGGGACGAGTCAGCAGTTAAAAAACTTGAAGAGGAAATGAGGCTGGCGGCAAAAGCACTGGAATTTGAAAAAGCCGCAGAATTAAGAGATAAAATCAGGGCAATTAAAAACAAGCAGATTGAGATAGGGGTAAAATTATAATATATTGCCATGAATTCCTTTAAGAAAATTGATATCGTTGAATACCGTGACTCTTTATTCTCTGAGAAAACAGACAGTGTTGCCTCAGAGAATAAACTTAGGATTTTTTCAGACAGCAAGGAACTGCTGAGCCTGTTGTGCACACCGACGATGGTTAAAGAGCTGGTTGTGGGCTTTGGACTTTCAGAAGGACTCCTCGGGAATAATTCACAGCGCAGTTGGTGTTCGGAAAGGATAGAGATACTCTGGAAGGAGGAAGAAATAGAAGTCCATCTGCCCATTGAGATACCGGAGGCTGCAGCGACTCTGACGTCAGGCTGTGCCAAAGGGGTGACTTTTGCGGCTGACGAAAAATTACAGGAGGTTCGCGGTGATTTAAAAATCAGCGCAAGTACGCTCTGTGAACTGTTCAGGGAATTTCAAAAAAGGTCAGAGCTTTTTATGGCAACCGGCGGAGTTCACAGTGCGGCGCTCTGCGATAAAAAAGAAATAATCGTTTTTACAGAAGACATCGGAAGACACAACGCAGTTGATAAAATAATAGGCTATGCCTTTCTTGAGAATATACCGTTGCAGGACAAAATCCTGCTTTTAAGCGGACGGCTGTCTTCTGAGATAGCCGTAAAGGCTGTCAGGGCAGGTGTGCCGATACTCGTAAGCCGTGCCGCACCCACCGACAGGGCAGTAGGAATAGCAAGAAAATCCAATCTCACAATGGTCGGATTCCTGAGGGGGCAGAGGTTTAATATTTACAGCCAGCCAGATAGAATAAGTGAGAAGTAAGAAATGAGAATTGAGAAGTAAAAGATTTTTCATTTCTAACTTCTTAATTCTCATTTCTTACTACTTAACAAGCTGAATTAGCTTGAATATAGGCATATACATTGCGACTACTATAAATCCGACGGTAGTGCCTAAAAAAACGATAAGCATCGGTTCTAATAACGATGTCAGATTGGCAACCGCTGTATCTACTTCTTCGTCATAAAATTCTGCAATTTTAGTGAGCATAGTCTCAACCGCACCTGTTGACTCTCCGACAGCAATCATCTGGGTAACCATCGGCGGAAATATTTTTAACTGCGATAAAGGTTCGGCAAGAGTCTTACCCTCGGAGACAGCCTGTCTTACCTCAAGGACTGCCTTTTCAACCACCTTATTGCCTGCTGTCTTGGCTGTTATGTCAAGACCGTCAAGTATAGGGACGCCGCTTGATATTAGTGTCCCAAGCGTGCTGGTAAATTTTGCAATTGCAACTTTTCTCAATAGTTCTCCGATAATCGGGAATTTGAGAAGCAATGCATCTATTGTTTTCTTGCCTCTCTCTGTCCTGCGGAATTGTGTTATAAAAACTGAAGAGCCGATAATGCTGACCAGCAGCAGCAGCCCGCCTATACCGCCTAAAAATTTGCTTATGCCGATTACTATCCTTGTGGGCAGCGGAAGTATACCACCGAGCTGAACAAACATTTTGGCGAAGGTAGGGACAACAAAGACCATAATAATTGCGACAACTGCTACAGCCGCTAAAATAACAAAAGAAGGATACATCATGGCACCTTTGACCTTCTTTTTAAGTCTCATGCTCTTTTCAATGTATGAGGCAAGCCTGTTAAGGATGGTGTCAAGGATACCGCCTGTTTCGCCGGCTGCTATCATGTTTGCGTAAAGGTCAGTGAATATCCTCGGCTGTTTTCTCAATGCATCTGCATAAGTAGAGCCTCCTTCCACATCAGTCTTTATCTCTCCGAGCGCCTTTGCGAGGGTTTTATTTTCTGTCTGTTTTGAAAGGATGTCTAATGCCTGCACAAGAGGAAGCCCTGCATCAATCATTGTTGCAAACTGCCTTGTAAAGACAACAACGTCTTTGTCTTTAACTTTAGCACCCAAAGAGAGTTTAAACAGCGGCTTCGGTTTTTGGGTGATGACTGTTGGAATTATATTCTGCCTTCTTAAGTAGGTGATGACTTCTTCTTTGGTGTTTGCTGTGAATTCGCCTTTCTGGATAGTGCCTTTAGTGGTCCTTCCTGACCATTGAAATACGGTCGGCATACTTACCTCTTTCTTTCCTGAGTTGAACGTTTTATCATATCAAGGAATTCGTCAGGTATGGATGATTTGCTGAATGCTTCATCGTAAGAAATTAACCCCTTTGTGTATAAGTCTAACAACGACTGGTTCATAGTCAGCATTCCAAATTTTGACTGTCCTGTCTGCATCATTGCGTATATCTGATGAATCTTATCCTCTCTTATAAGGTTTCTTATTGCAGGGTTAGGCAGCAGAATCTCTACTGCCGCAATCCTGCCCTGCCCGATTTTTTTAGGGATAAGCTGTTGAGATATAACCCCTTCCAGTACAAATGAAAGCTGGACTCTGACCTGTTCCTGCTGATGAGGCGGGAATACATCTATAATGCGGTTTATCGTCTGAACGGCAGTATTTGTATGAAGTGTTGCAAGCGTAAGGTGGCCTGTTTCGGAGACTGTAAGCGCTGCTGTTATAGTTTCCAGGTCCCTCATTTCACCAATCAGGACAATGTCAGGGTCCTGCCTTAAGATATACCGCAGCGCAGATTGGAATGATTCGGTATCAGATGTAACCTCTCTCTGGTTTACAAGACATTTTTTATGTGTGTGAAGATACTCTATAGGGTCTTCTACTGTTATGATATGCTCGCTGCGTTCATTATTAATCTTATCAATCATGGCTGCAAGAGTTGAGGATTTGCCGCAGCCTGTCGGTCCTGTCACTAATATAAGACCGCGCGGTTTTTTTGCAAGGTCATTGACTATATCAGGAAGCCCGAGTTCTGCTACTGATTTTATATTAAATGGAATTGTCCGGAATGCCCCTGCGACTGCTCCCCTCTGCATGAATATGTTTGCCCTGAACCGGCTTAGCCCTTTTATGCCGAAGGAAAGATCAAGTTCGTTGTTTTCCTCAAATTTATGTTTCTGGGAATCCATAAGTATGCTATAACAGAGCGCCTTTGTATCGGCAGGGTCAAGGGGTTGTTCATCAAGCGGAACTAATTTCCCGTCAATACGTATCCGCGGCGGCGAGCCGATGCTGATGTGAAGGTCTGAGCCGCCCTTGTTAACCATAATTGTTAACAGTTCATATAATGTTGCCATTTTCGTTATTCGTTATCCGTTATTAATAAACTGTTCACTGATCACTGTTCACTGTTTTAATCTCCAAATGTTACCCTTAATACCTCTTCTATAGAAGTTATGCCCTCTTTGATTTTTGTGAGACCGCTCATTCGCAATGTCCTCATTCCTAATTTTACGGCGGTCCTTTTTATTTCAGATGCCGAGGCACCCTGAAGGATTAGCTCTTTAAGCTCTTCCTTGACAGGCATTACCTCGTAAAGCGCTATCCTTCCCTTGTATCCGGTGTCAGTGCAGGCAGGACATCCCTTGCCCTTATAACATTTAATAGTATTTGCCTCTTCTTCTTGAAACCCGATATTCATGAGGGCAGGTATAGGAACCTTTTCTTCCTCCTTGCACTGCTGACAAAGTTTTCTGCAAAGCCTCTGGGCAAGAATCAGTATAACAGAAGCAGAGACTAAAAACGGTTCAATACCCATATTTAAAAGCCGTGATATGGTGCTCGGTGCATCGTTTGTGTGAAGTGTGCTTAGAACGAGATGACCTGTGAGGGCTGCTTTGACGCCAATCTCGGCTGTTTCAAAATCCCTGATTTCGCCTACCATTATTATATCTGGGTCCTGCCTCAGGAATGACCTCAGGGCAGCAGCAAATGTGAGTCCAATGTCTTCTTTGACCTGCACCTGATTTATACCCATAAGATTGTATTCAACAGGGTCCTCGGCAGTCATGATATTTACATCCTCAGTATTAATAGTGCTCAGTGCAGAATACAGGGTTGTAGATTTGCCGCTGCCGGTGGGACCTGTTACTAAGACCATGCCGAAAGGTGCATGTATTGCCTCGTTAACGTCCTCCATCGCCTCTTTCTCAAAGCCAAGTTTTGTGAGGTCAAGATAAAGGTTGCTTTTATCTAATATTCTCATAACAATTTTTTCTCCAAAAATTGTGGGCAGTGTTGAGATGCGGAGGTCAACCTCTTTATCCTTTGTCCTTAGTTTAATCCTGCCGTCCTGAGGGAGCCTTCTTTCTGCGATATCAAGTTCTGACATGATTTTTATGCGGGATGAGAGTGCAGCCCTTAATTTTAGCGGCGGCTGTATCACATCGTAAAGCACGCCGTCTACCCTGTAACGGATCCTCAGTTTTTTTTCATAAGGTTCAATATGTATATCGCTTGCCCCTCTGACTATAGCTTCGCCTAATATAAGATTTGCGAGTTTTACTACAGGCGCCTCTTCAACTGCCTCTTTCAGTTCACCTGTATCAATCTCCTCCTCCTTTTCTGTTGCTTCCTGAACGAACTCCATGAGGTCACTCTCGCTTTTTTTAAGTGTGTCCATTGCAGACTGAAACGCATCAGTTTTCCCGTAATATTTTCCAATTGCGTCTTTTACAGCAGATTCTGCTGCGATGACTGGCTCTACGTTATATCCTGTTACAAACTTTATATCATCTATTGCATAGATATTGGAAGGATCTACCATTGCGATGGTAAGTGTAGAGCCGTTCCTTGCAAGCGGAAATATCTGGTATTTCTCGGCAATCTCGGCAGGTATGAACTTTGCGACAGAGGGGTCAATCTTGGAATCAGAGAGACTTATAGCGGTGACACCGAACTGTTTGCTCAGGAATTTTACCAATGCATCTTCGCTTAGGAAGCCGAGCTTAACAAGGATTGAACCAATGCGGCCGCCTTCTTTTTTCTGCGTCTCAAGGGCTTTATCAAGCTGGCTTTGCGTAATCAAGTTGTTACTTAAAAGCAACTGGCCTATTTTTGCAGCCATGCCCTAAACTTTAGCTAAAATTCTGTTAAAAGTCAACAGGTAACCTCCCTGAAACTCCGATTTAGGAATTTTTACATATAACAAGACTTCAGGCAGGTCGGCTGTCTTTGACTATTAACCCTCTGTAGGGATTTATACTATTGAAGTTTCATGTTGCAAAATCTATGATATACTAAATAAAAATTTTAAGTGACGATTTAAGAAGGTGAACACTGGTAGATTACGATAAAAAACTCAAACAGCTTGAGATGCTCGTAAGCGTCTCTTCGCTTATTAACTCAACATTAGACCCTCGTGAAATACGAGAGAGGACTATTACTGCCCTTACAACTTTACTTGATGCAGAGGCGGGGAGCCTCCTGCTTCTTGATAAAGAAACAGGGGAACTGTTTTTTGAAGTAGCCATAGGGGAGAAGGGGCACAGGCTGAAGCAGTTCAGACTCAAAAGAGGTGAGGGCGTAGCAGGATGGGTAGCTGAACATGGAGAATCTATTATAGTTAATGACGTACTTTCTGACCAGCGGTTTTCCTACAAAGCAGACAAGTACAGCGGTTTTGTGACAAAAAGTATAATATGCGTGCCGGTCAAATCCAAAGAGAAGATAATAGGCGTCCTTCAGGGGATAAACAAAAAGAGAGATTTTTTTTCAGAAGATGATATGGAGTTAATCAAGTCTTTTTCAAATCAGGTTGCCATTGCTATTGAGAATGCAAGGCTGTATACAGAATTAAAGGAGGCGTTTTACGCTACTGCTGAGGCACTGGCTGAGACAATTGAATTAAGAGACCCCTATACAGGCGGTCATACGAGAAGGGTAATGACTTACAGTATGATTATAGGCAGTTATATGGAACTGGATAAAAACCAGGCGGAACAGCTCCGGCTTGCTGCTATATTGCATGATATTGGTAAGATTGGTGTAAGAGATGAGATATGGAGTTTAATAAAATGAAGATGCATGCCCATTATGGTGCTGAAATACTTTCTCATATCAAACAGCTTAAAGATGTAATCCCCGGGGTAAAAGACCACCATGAGAGGTTTGACGGCAAGGGGTATCCAGAGGGAATAAAAAATGATGCAATTCCTTTAATTGCAAGGATTATATCAGTTGCGGATACCTTTGATGCGATGACTACAGACCGGCCGTACAGAAAAGGGCTGACATTGGAACAGGCTTTCGGGGAATTCAAAAAATTTTCAGGGATGCAGTTTGACGAGGCTGTTGTAGAAGCCTTTTTTACAGCATGGAGAGATGGGGCATTGAGAGTTGAAGAATAAATTAGCCATGTTAGACGCTACTGTGCTATGTCTTCCGGCAGCGGAACGACATCAGGCGGCTGTGCAGGCTGGGGGGGCGGCTGTACAGGCTGCGGAGGTACTGGACGCCTGTCTCTCAGAGGCTGTGGAATTGCAGGCGGGGTAGTACCAGTGCTTGGCTTGAAAGCCTTTATCTCTCTAAGATAAACCTCAGTAATTTCATTATCCCTTGTAAGGATGACCTTGTCTTTTTGGATATTCGTAATAACAAAGCCTCCAACGGACTCATTAATACGATAAATCTTTGAGATTTTTGTTGCAGGGTCCTCAAGGATTGCAGTTTTTTCATCCCCTATAATTATTGTTCCAAAAAGCTTAGGTGGAGGAAGAGTAATCCCCGGTTTTGCAATTTCCTCTGGTTTCGGCTCTGTTCTGGATGGCCTGAAGATGTCCTTCAGGACAATTGCCTGAAAAACCCCTTCGCCGGGCATGACTTCTTCCTTAGGAGGTTCTGGTGTTTTTTCTGATACAGGTTTTTGCTGGGTGCCCGCAGGCAGCAGAGGTAAATGCATTGTCCATACATCATAGGATTTAAAGCCGAGCAAGCCTATAATGATTAACAAAATCAGGTTCAATAGAAAATAATTACGAAACACTGCTTACCTCATGAAATAGAGTTGCGGCGGTTTTTTTGCCTTTGTTATCTGCCGTTGTTGATGTAGCTGCCGGTTTTTTAATAAACCCCTTTATCACTAAAGTTGTATATGCATCTACAGGATTATTGATATTTGTAACACGGACACTTATTTCAGAAACGCTGAACAGCAGAGGGGATGTCTTGATTCTGTGAAGCATACTTTTTAATTTTGCGGTTGAAGCAGTAAAGCCTATCTCTACAGGAATGCCCATATAGGGGCCTGCGTCAACAGGGTTCAAAATCCTTTCTGATTTTGTCTCTATATTAAGTGACAGAGCCATATCTTTCAGGAGTCTCAGAAGTTCTGCTGCTGCTACAGGAGGTTTGTTTCCTGAAAGTAGTCCTTTTTCAAGTTCTTTAATCTGGGCGTTTACGGACTCAGATTTTTTCATTAAGAGTCCTTTCTCAGAAATCTTGCTGATTTGTTTTTCAAGGATAACGCGTTTGGCATCTGAGAATTCATTTATAGAGGCTTTAAAGCCGCTGTACCATTCAAAAAGCTGATAGGATAGAATAATTATGGCAAGAACGCCCCCGATGATGAGCACCTTTTTTTCTCTCGGACTTATTCTGATCGCCGGTATTTTCATGATGGCTTCTCCGATAATGGGATTACAGCCTTTATTTTAAAATCCTCCTTGCCGCCGATTTTTTTAATAGGTCCTGCAAATTCTACCTTTTCAAAGAGAAGAGAGTCTTCAAGGATGGAGATAAGCCTGGAAGAAGAAACGGCATAACCGCTTATTACAAGCTCCCCGAATGCCCTGTGTTTCTTATCCTCCGATTCTTTATAACTGAGGTTTGCAATCCATGCATCCTGAGGAATTATACTCGTAAGCTCTAAAAGCATATTCAGAATAATATCATTTTTTCTTGTATTCATAAAAAAGTTACGCTGTCCTTCAAGTATCTTTATGTGGTCGGAGAGTTTTTCCACAACCGCTATCTCTGATTGATTCTTTTTAAATGTTTCTTCAAGCTTGTTTAACAACCGTTGCTTATTTGCAATTTCGCCTGCTAATATGCTGATGCCTAAGAGTATGATAAGCGGAATGGATATTTTTGCAATCAGTGAGCCGATTTTTTTACCTTCTTTTTCTGCTTTATGGGGCAGGAGATTCAGCCTCAGTGTTCCTGTTCCAAGCCCGGAAAGGCTGGTGCCCACGGACGGAGCAAGCCATTGCATTTCTGATGCCTTGTCCGGACTGAGAAGCCCTGAAAGGGGATTTACAATTGCTGTTTTTATTCCGAGTTTTACCTTTAATGCATCTGAGAGGTTAGGCAAAAAATTTATATCGCCGGAAAGTATTAATTTATCTGCCTTTTGTATGGAAAGTCCTGAGAGCAGATCGCTTATGGTAGAAGAGAGTTCTCCGGAAACGGTGTCTAAAGACCTGCCCGAATCAAAGTGAAAGGTTTTAAAATATAGGCATAGGTTGTTTTTCATGACCGATAAGACTGCCTCATTTTTATTTAGCAGGAGTGAAATGCCGATCTCTTCTTTGCGTCCGAAAACAACAGACTTCTTTGCAAAGCCAAGTATTTCCCTCCAACCCCCTGTTGTTGTCCCGCTTAATTCTATGGCATTTAATGTGCCAAAATGAGAGATGGTTATACCGTCTATTTTCATGTCCAATTGTTCAAAAAGCCTTCTTATAGGTTCTACCTTTTCTTTCTGGACCGCTACGATGGCAACTTTACATATGGAGTCCTGTGCATCTACAACTATAGAATCATAAAATATCTCATCAATTTGAAATGGTATGTGTTTTTCAATCTCGTAGCGGATTAACTGTGAGACGGAGTTCTTTCCCTTTGGCAATGGCATCTCTGTAAATTTAATGATTGCCCACTTTTCAGGAATGCTTATAAATATCTTCCCTGTATCCGACTTGTACTTATCTATAAAGTTCTTAATTGCTGTAATAGTTTCATCATCATCTTTTAAGGGGAAGGTTGCAGAAGATAATAAACTTATCCCTGACAGGTCGTTCTTCATACAGACAGCGGTAATGGAGTTGTCTTTAAACTCCATGCCAAAAACTCTCTTTAAAAGTCTATCCTTAAACATTTTGCTCCTTGCCCTGCGATGTGTTCTCTATCCAGTTGTCATTCCAGTAGATGGTTTTAAGTTTGTCCCCGTTTTTGTGGACTATTGTCTTTACCGTCCTCTTGATTGTGCCGTCCCTGTTGCTGCCGGTAGAGATAATGGTAAAGAAAAAAGATTTGATTACCCCGCTGCCAAGAGGAGCAAGTATCGGTAATGTTTTCCTCTGACTGATAATATTTGCTGCTACGGCTACCCCAAAGTACGCCTCAAGTACAGCCTGAGGGGCAGTATTAATGTTTATAGTAGTTGAGTTTTTTGCACTGAGGTAATGGATCATGCCGTCATATTTCGGTTTTTCCTCATTACCCTCTGAGCCAAAAAAGATTTCTCCTGTCATGCCTTTTACAAGAAGGAGTTCCTCAGTTATTTCAAAAGGCATATCCTTGCAGCTGTACGGCTTTTCTAATGATTGATAGTACTCTTCTTCAGCTCCGTTAAGCCTGTGCAGATTATCTGTATCCTTCCAGTCCATAATAGAATCAATAACCGTATCTATATCTTTAATTTCCATCCCTGAATTCTCAATGACATGTTTTATTTGTTCCTGAGACGCTGTATTAATATTGAGTTTGCCGTCTTCGTCAATAATTGTATATGAGAACTTCCCGTTTTTAAAGACTCCTTCTCTTTCAGGGTCTTTTTCTTCCTGCCCCTGTTCAAATACCAAAATACCATTTTTGTTGAAATACGGAGAAGGATATGCAGATTCTTTTACGGCGAGAATCTCCATCTTTGCCTGTTCAATGCCGGCAAGTGCAAGCTGATAAGCCTCCTCCTCTTCCTTGAAATTTCTCGCTATATTGAGCTCTGTCCTCATTGAATAAGCAAATTCACCAACTATTGCGGTAAGCATTACCATTACCCAGAGAACGATTATCAGGGCGATCCCCTCGTTTTTTTTTGTTTTTATTAGTAATATTTTTCCGTCTGTTTGTTGCAGTGCCATCTTTAACTGCCTTCTGTCTCGCTTTCTTCTTTTGATGACAATGGTATTGTAATCAAAAAAGGATGAAAATATCCCACCTTGACCCTGATGGACTTAGGAATTTTTTCGCCAAAATCCCACGAATCTTTCCATCCTTCTTTGTCTGATGCAAAATATTCAAATTTAAATTCTGAAATATCCCTATCAATAATCTCTTCATCTTCAGAGCTCTCTTCAAATTTCTCTTCAAATTTTTTGTCAGGGAGCACGCCCTCTTTAAACAGCAGTTTACCGTCTTTAAAGGAATAACGAATCCATCGGAATCCTCCTTCTTCTGTCAGTGTGGTTGCAAACACGACAGAGTCCGATTTTCCCTGAAACACTATAACGTTTTTACCCTCAAAATCCATTTTATAGGGATTCTTTAGTTCTCATTTTCTGTAATTTTAATAGTTTTCATGCTTAAAAGTTCTAATGAGTTTTGCTGTTCAGGTGCCTTATACCATGAAATTTTTACAATTACTTTCAGCAGCTTGAATTGCGAATCGTCAGGCTCTTTATATGGCTCTATAGTTGATGCCCATTCAAAGCCGTCACCAAAATCTCCGCTGCCTTGCTCAGGCTTCTCAAGGAGTTCTTCCATTTTGTCCTTCGCATGCACAATCGCCCGTGTATAATTACATGACGTCCTGCTTGCCTTGAGGCCGCCTGAAAAAAGCTGCATAATTGTGACCAGCATTATGGCTAAAATAGCCATCGCCACAATAACCTCAATAAGAGTAAAGCCTAATTTGTTTCTCATTGCTGATTTGAAATACAGAAAGTGTTTGGGGATTCACCCTCAAGCATCGCACAGATGGTATAGGAAGTGGAAGTACAGTTTGAGGCTCCCGGAGTAGG
>JACROO010000114.1 GCA_016214355.1 Nitrospirota bacterium
CTCCAATCCTAAGATTACCACCATGGACAATCAAAAGGCAACCATCAAACAGGGTAGAAAGATACCGTATCAGACAGTTTCTTCTGAGGGGACAAAGACAGAGTTTGTGGATGCTAATCTTGAGCTTATTGTTACTCCCCATATAACTCCTGAAGGCACCATTGTTATGAATGTAGAGGCAAAGAAAAATGAGGCTGGCCCAGATGTGGGCGGTGTCCCTAGTATTGATACTAAAGAGGCTCAAACTCAGGTTCTGGTGAAGGACGGAGATACACTAGTTATTGGGGGTATTTTTAAAACCAGTTCTACAAAGAGTGTAGCGGCTGTACCAGGCCTTTCAAAGATACCGGTTCTCGGATGGCTCTTTAAGAAAAAAAAGGATATAGAAGATACAAACGAGCTTCTTATATTTATAACCCCGAGAATTGTGAAACAGATGTGATAAACTAAAAAATGAGAACTAAGAACTAAGATGTATTTAAGTTCCCATTTCTTACTTCTCACTTCCCAGTTATTATGTCAGAAAAGCTACGATACCTTACATCAGGAGAATCGCACGGAAAGGCTCTCTTTTGTATTCTTGAAGGAGTCCCTTCAAATCTTTTAATATCAGCAAACGATATAAATAATGACCTTTCAAGACGCCAGAGAGGTTATGGCCGCGGGGGACGGATGAAGATTGAATCCGATACCGCGAAAATCTTTTCAGGCGTCCGTCACGGAAAAACAATCGGTTCACCAATTACCATCATGATAGAAAACAAGGACTGGCAAAACTGGCAGGACATCATGAGTTCACAGTTGACAGTTGACAGTTCACAGTTAAAGGCTGTTACTTGTCCGCGTCCCGGGCATGCGGACATTGCAGGCGCAATTAAATACGATGCCCATGATATAAGAAATATCCTTGAGCGTTCAAGCGCAAGGGAGACTGCTGCGAGGGTGGCAGCCGGCGCAGTGGCAAGAAAATTCCTTTCAGAGTTTGACATCAAAATTCTAAGTTATGTGACGGAAATAGGGGGTATTAAAGTTCACAGTTCATCCCGAATAAGTCGGGACACAGTTCACAGTTCAGAAGAAAAATTTTTAGAGATTTTTGAAAAGGCTGAGAAATCAGATGTAAGGTGTCCTGATAAAAATGCCGAGAAAAAAATCATGGATAAAATTAATAAGGCGATGAGCAAGGGAGACACCCTTGGTGGAGTTTTTGAAATAGTTGCCGCAGGAGTGCCTGTTGGTCTTGGAAGTTACAGCCAGTGGGACAGGAGGCTTAACGCAAGGCTTGCTTATGCCATAATGAGTATTCAGGCAATAAAGGGGATAGAAATAGGGCTTGGTTTTGAGATGAGCAGAAAATTCGGTTCAGAGGTAATGGATGAGATATTTTATTCACCCCCACCCAGCCCTCCCCCCTCGAGGGGGAGGGTAAGGGTGGGGGGGTGTTATGGCTTTTACCGAAAGACCAACAATGCAGGCGGCATTGAAGGGGGTATAAGCAACGGTATGCCCATAGTGTTAAGGGCGTCTATGAAGCCAATACCTACGTTAAGGACGCCTCTGTCATCAGTAGACATTGTCAGCAAAAAAACATTTAAAGCATCATATGAGAGGTCAGATGTCTGTGCTGTGCCTGCGGCATCAGTAATAGGCGAGGCAATGACCGCCCTTGTGATTGCGGATGCCTTTCTTGAAAAATTCGGCGGCGACAGTATGGAAGAGGTAAAGAGAAATTATGAAGGGTATCTTGAACATGTAAGAAAGTTCTGAATTGAGAGATTTTATAAAAATAAGATTCTTTTCGCTCTCTGCAAAGATTTTTATACGGGAAAGCTTCGTGTTTATTTGAATAAAGCAGACATTACTCAAAAAACTTTCATTAGATGAGGTTATTGAAAATATCTCTTGGGGTTATATCCTAAACTGCAAAAACACAATATTGTCATTCCGCACTTGATGCGGAATCCAGACGTTGTACTACAAAAATTACAGAACACTGGATTCCCCGATTTAATCGGGGAATGACGGACAAGATTAGATACTCTATGAAAATCGTTCTGATAGGCTTTATGGGTACGGGCAAGACCTCTGTAGGCAGAGAGCTCAGCAGAAGACTGGGATATACGTTTATAGATACCGACGACCTGATTGAAGAGCAGGAAGGAATGCCAATTTCCCTCATCTTTAAGCAAAAAGGCGAGGGGTATTTCAGGTTAGTAGAAAAAAATGTGGTAGAAAAAGCCTCAGCGATGACGAATGCAGTGATTGCCACAGGCGGGGGCGTTATTAAAAATAAAGAGAACGTAGATAATCTAAGCAGGAGAGGGATTCTTGTATGGCTGAAAACACACCCCGAGGTCAGCCTTAAGAGGGTTATGCTTGAAGGCGGTAAAAGGCCGCTGCTTGATGTTGCTGAGCCTTTGGATGAGATTAAGAGATTGCTTGTTGCAAGAGAAGAGCTTTACATGCAGTCAGATGTTTCTATTGACACGAGCTTTATAGCGCAGGGGGAGGCAGCACAGGAGATTATAGAAATGCTGTGTCTTGATTCAGAGAAAGTAAGGGTAGAATTAAAAGAACGCAGTTATGGAATAATCATTGGAAGAAAAACCCTGCGGAGGCTCGGTCGCCGGCTTATAGAATTCAGGCCCTCCAGAATTGCAATTATCAGCAATAAAACTGTCTTCCCGCTTTATAAAGACGTTGTTTTAAATTCATTAACAGAATGCGGATGGAAACCCGAGGTTTTTCTTCTGCCTGACGGCGAGGAATATAAGGATTTACTGTGGGCTTCATACCTTTATGGTGAGCTTCTTAAGGCACGTTTTGACAGGGATTCACTTCTTATTGCCTTTGGCGGCGGTGTTGTAGGTGACATAACAGGATTTGTAGCCTCAACGTACATGAGAGGGATAAAATATGTGCAGGTTCCGACCACGCTCCTTGCACAGGTTGACAGTTCTGTAGGGGGCAAGACAGGGGTTAATCATGAATCAGGCAAAAACATGATAGGGACCTTTTATCAGCCTTCACTTGTTTTAATAGATATTGATACACTGAAAACCCTGCCGCAGAGAGAGTTTAGCGCCGGTATGGCTGAGGTAATTAAATATGGGGTTATTACCGACAGGGAACTTTTCAGTTCTTTGGAGACGCAAATGAAAGATATTTTCTCCCTCGGAGACAGCCTGATTAGTATAATAGCACGCTCCTGCATGATTAAGGCTGATGTGGTCTCAATGGATGAAAGAGAGTCCGGACTGAGGGCAATACTCAATTTCGGGCATACAATCGGTCATGCCCTTGAAACCGTAACAGGCTACACGAGGTTTCTGCACGGCGAGGCAATCGCAATAGGCATGTGCGCTGCTTCGCAGATTGCGGTAAGAATGGGGCTCTTAAAGGAAAAAGATGCAGAACGCATAAAAAATATTATAAGCCAGTACAAACTGCCAAGCTCAATTCCTCAGGATATTAATGCCTCAGACATCATCAATGCCATGGAGGTTGATAAAAAGGTCAAGGCAGACAGGATAAGGTTTATCCTTCCAGAGTCTATCGGTAAAGTCAGGATAGAGGACAGCGTGGATAAGGAAGCGATGAAAGAGGTTTTGTAGGGGAAAAACCTGTGCCACTGCCTTGTGTGATATTTGCTTTATGAATTCAATTCAAGGTTTTCTTACCTCAAGCCCTTCTATCCTCTTGAAATCCTTTTCATCATAAGTATATGCCGCAGAAAACCCCTTCTCCAGCCCCCAGTATCCCATCACTGTGTCGGCAAACTTTACGTTTTTTTCTTCGTATACTTCAATGGCTTTTCTAAATACATCACCCATCTCAATCCTTAGCACAGGTGTATTTAATATCGCTTCCAACATCTCTCTGATTTTTTTCCTGTCAATCTTGTAAACCTTTTCTAAAACAAAAACTGTTTCCATGAGCGCAACCGGCAAGACGTATAAAGCTTCCCCCTTGTGTATGGCTTCTTTTAGCAGCCGTTCAACTGCTTTCCTTTTAATATCATCGTCTTTTACTAACAGCCTAAGGATTACGCTTGTGTCTATGAATGCCTTCAGCACGTTCTTTTGCGACCTCCTCTATGGCTTTTTCTCTCATTTCTTCAATGCTCATGCCGAGATTAGGAAGAAAGCCGATAAAATCAAATATAGTCTTGCCCTTTTTTAAAACAATCTTGCCCTTTTCTTCTTCAAGGACGAGAGAGTCGCCCTCTTTTATGCCAAAATTTTTCCGTACTTTTTTTGGAAGGGTTATCTGTCCTTTGGGCAACACTTTTACTGCCTGCATAAAACCTCCTACTGATTTATTTAGTCCTACTAATTAGTTTAGTAGTCTTAAAATCTTTTGTCAAGCCTATCGGTCCGGTATTATAAATAAGCTGTCATTGTCCCGAAAATATGAATTGTCGTAGCCGTCATTGTCCGGCTTGACCGGACAATCCAGACTTTAGTTGTTTTCTGGATTCCCCGATTAAATCGGGGAATGACAAAAAACAATAGTATAGAACATCTGGAACATGACACTGGGGTCTAAGCCTTAAGCCCTCTTCCCTTCCACAGCAGGTATACAGATGTAACAACCCCTCCTATCATGGGCGCTGCATGGAGATTTTAAGGATTTTGAAAGAAAATTAGCCCAGAAAATTGTTACTATAAAAAATGGCAACTTTATTTCTTGATTTGGCGCATAAAAAAATCCATCTCTATAAATGGGCATCAGCACTTGCCCTTATTACTATTTTTTACAACATCCTTGAGGTAATATTTTCTGTTTACTTCGGGGTAAAAGACGAAACTATAGCCCTT
The DNA here is from genome assembly GCA_016214355.1 of Nitrospirota bacterium. GTDB lineage: Bacteria > Nitrospirota > Thermodesulfovibrionia > UBA6902 > DSMQ01 > JACROO01. Next base: position 4,821 of record JACROO010000114.1, read on the forward strand.
TTGGGTTTTGGAGTAGATTCCTTTGTAGAGGTAATCTCAGGCATCGGGATATGGCATATGATTCGCAGGTTGAGACAGAACAGTAATTCCAATCCTGACAGATTTGAGAGGCAGGCGCTCCAAATAACAGGAAGTGCCTTTTATATTCTTACTGCAGGATTGATGGTCACGGCTGCAATCAATCTATACTATGGGTATAAGCCCGAAACCACTTTGTGGGGTATCATAATATCTATTATTTCAATTTCTACTATGTGGGCATTAATCCATTACAAGATTAAAGTCGGCAGACAGCTTAATTCACAGGCGATACTGACTGATGCTGCCTGCACAAAGGTCTGCATCCAGCTTTCTCTGATTCTGCTTTTAGCGAGTGCTGGTTATGAACTTACTGAAATTGGCGGGCTTGATTCAATCGGTGCAATAGGGATTGCCATCCTTTCCTTTAGAGAGGGACGTGAGGCATTCCAAAAAGCAAAAGGTAATATAGTTTGTAGCTGCAAAGATTGTCATTAGCTGCTTTTAATATTCGGCCCGCCGCCTTTTACAAATTGCATAATTATCAGACCGGTTAAAAAGAACAGCGCCACTGACAATATTGCAGGACGCTGGCTGCCGTATGTTGACGATATGTAGCCAAAGACAAGCGGGCCAACGATTGCGGAAGATTTGCCAACCATTGAGTAAACACCAAAGTATTCTGATTCAAAGCCAAGGGGAATGAACTGCGTAAAAAATGCCCTTGTTGCTGCCTGAACTGTGCCCAGTCCAAGACCGGCAATGCAGGCAATCAGCCAGAAGGCTTCTTTAGTATGCACAATAAATGCCAGTATTGAGACCGTTGTCCATAATAAAAGGGATATTGTTACAACTTTTTTCGGACCCCGCGAATCTATGGGTTTTGCCATGGCAAAGGCACCGATAAGTGCAGTGACCTGCACAATGAGATAGAGTACTATTAATTCTGCCGCTTTAAAGCCGAGGGATACTGCTGCAAATATACTTGAAAACACAATAACAGTATTCACACCGTCTTCATAAATCAGATAGGCAATCAGAAACGTCCTTAAATCTCTCTGCCCCCAGATTTTTTTAAATGTGTGCCATGTGTTTTTGAATCCCTCAGCGCCTGTCCGGATTATCTTTTTAAATCCGTTTCTCATATCCTGCGGAAGAAACAAAAATGCCGGTATGGAAAATATTGCAAAAAACACCGCTACCATAAGCCATACAATACCAAAAGAGCCTTTATTTATAAGGGGCAGGGCAATAATAAGGGACAGGATAGAGCCTGCATAACCCACGGCATAACCCCATGCTGAAACCCTGCCCTGATGGTCCTTTTCTGTTATTTCAGGGAGAAAAGAATTGTAGAAGACAAGCCCTCCTTCCATGCCTATGTTTGCAATGACCATGAGCAGAAATCCTTCAAACACCATCCCCTTTTGAATCAATGAAAAGGAGGCAACTGCTGATACGCACATCAGGGTATATACAAAGAGGAGTCTTTTCCTTATCCTGCCAAAATCCGCAATCCCCCCAAGAAAAGGAGATGTCAGCACTACAACTGCCATGCTCAGGGATACAGCCCTTCCCCACCACAGATCGCCCAGCCCAGCCTCATTTCCGACAATTGCATTAGTGTAATATACGGGGAAGATAACGGCAGCTATAACTGCAGAATAACTGGAATTGGCAAAATCAAACAGACACCAGCTTATTATCTGTTTTTTATTTCTGATATCTAAACTCCCTTCCTCTCCACAGCATATAAATTGCGGGGTAAATAATTAATTCCAGAATTGTTGATGTAATCACTCCGCCTACCATCGGCGCTGCAATCCGCTTCATAACATCAGCACCGGTACCGTGGCTGAACATGATAGGGATAAGCCCTGCAAGTATAACGCTGACAGTCATAATTTTGGGACGGATTCTCTTCACAGCGCCGTGCATAATGGCTTCTTTTAAATCAGATAAGTTTCTCATTTTCCCTTGTTTTTTCCATTGTTCATAGGCAAGTTCAAGGTAAAGGAGCATTACCACGCCTGTTTCTGCATCCAGCCCTGCGAGGGCTATTATTCCAACCCATACAGCAATGCTCATGTTGTAATTTAAAATATAAAGAAGCCAGAATGAGCCTACAAGGGAAAATGGAACTGCAAGGAGAACGATGAACGTCTTTGTGACTGACTTTGTGTTCAGGTATATGAGCACAAAGATTATCAGCACTGTGAGGGGGATGACAAGTTTGAGTCTTTCATGTGTTTTTACAAGGTGCTCATATTCACCGCTCCATTCAAGGCGATAGCCTTCGGGGATTTTCAGAGAAGCGACCTTCTGTTTCGCCTCATTTACATAACCTCCGATATCCCTGCCTGAAAAATCTATGTAAACATAGGATGTGAGCAGTCCTTCCTCGCTTTTTATGACTGTCGGGCCCTTTAATATTTTTATGTCTGCTAATTGCCCGAGGGGGATTTGAAGAGAGTAAGCAGTAGGCTGTAAGGAGTAGGCTCTCCCTTTTGTTGTATCTTCTTTACTGCTTACTGCATATTGCATACTGCCTACTTTTTTATTCCCCATCATCACCGGCACGAGGACCCTTTTAAGTTTTTCTACATCATTTCTTAACTCCCTCGGATACCTGATATTCACAGGATACCGCTGCCTTCCCTCAATAGTAGTGGTCAGGTTCATACCGCCGACAGCACTTTCTATTACTTCCTGAATATCATCAATATTTAGTCCGTATCTTGCAGCCTCCTCGCGTTTTATGTCAAAGTCAAGGAAATAGCCTGTAGTTACCCTTTCAGCATATACGCTTCTTGTGCCGGGGACATCCCTGATAAGGTTTTCTATCTCCAGCCCCAGCCTTTCAATTTCATTGAGGTCTGAGCCCATAATCTTAATGCCTACAGGCGTCCTTATTCCTGTAGAAAGCATATCAATGCGCGCCTTTATAGGCATGGTAAAGGAATTTGCTACTCCCGGTATTGTTAGGATGTCGTTCATTTCGTTTTTGAGCATTTCAACAGTCATGCCTTCTCTCCACTCAGGCTTAGGCTTAAGATTAATGATTGTCTCAAACATCTCAAGCGGGGCAGGGTCAGTGGCGGTTTCAGCCCTGCCTGCTTTTCCAAAGACCTGCTGAACCTCAGGGATTCCTTTTAATAATTTATCCTGAATCTGAAGCAGTTTTGATACCTCTGATATGGATGCCCCGGGAACTGTAACAGGCATATAAAACAGTGAGCCTTCATAAAGAGGCGGCATGAATTCAGAGCCGAGTTTTAGGAAGGGATAAGCTGTAAGTGCCATAATGATTATTGCGAGGATGATGACTGTTTTTTTGAATTTCAGTGCAAGCATTGCAACCGGCTCATAAGTTTTATGCAGTATAATGCTGATTGGATTTTTCTCCTCAGGCCTTATTTTGCCCCTGATGAAAATTGTCATTAGCACTGGCGTCAGTGTTATGGCAAGAAATGATGCAAACAGCATGGCAAAGGTCTTTGTATACGCCAATGGTTTGAACAGCCTCCCTGCCTGCGCCTGCAGTGTAAATACCGGCAGGAATCCGACAGTGATTACTAAGAGCGAGAAGAATAAAGAAGGCCCTACTTCCTTCGCAGCCTCAATGATAATATTTATTCTGTGAACCGTGAACTGTGAACCTGCCTTGCCGGCAGGCAGGCTGTGAACTGTTTCTTCAAGTTTCTTATGCGCATTTTCAACCATGATGATAGATGCATCCACCATGGCACCAATTGCAATGGCTATACCGCTTAGGCTCATGATATTTGAAGTGACTTTCAGATAATACATGCAGATAAATGAGATAATTATTGCAAAGGGCAGGGTAAGTATAACCACCAGTGCGCTTGGCAGATGGAATAAAAACACTATACATACCACACTTACAGCAACTGAAAGCTTTATTATTTCATCCTTAAGCGTATCAATAGAACGGTGAATCAGGTCAGACCTGTCGTATGTCGTAATGATTTCTGTGCCTTCTGGAAGACTGGGCTCTATGTCCTTTTTAAGTTTTTCCTTTACCCTTTCAATCACATTAAGGACATTCTCGCCAAACCTGACAACTACAATGCCTCCTGCAACCTCGCCTTTGCCGTCAAGCTCTGCAATACCCCTTCTTATCTCAGGCCCAAGCTGAACACGTGCCACGTCTCTCAATAAAACAGGCGTGCCTGCCCCGTTGGTGCCGACGGAGATATTTTCAAGGTCTTTAAGGTTTTTAATATAACCCCTTCCCCTTACCATGTACTCAACGCCTGAAAACTCAAGCACCCTGCCTTCAACATCCTTATTACTTTTCCTTACAGCCTCCATTAATGTTGTAATTGGTATGTTGTAAGAGAGCAGTCTATTGGGGTCTATTGTTATCTGGTACTGCTTTACAAACCCTCCGATACTTGCAACCTGAGAGACGCCGGGGACGCTTTCAAGGGCAAGCTTTATATTCCAGTCCTGCACAGAGCGTAATTCAGAAAGGTCATATTGCCCTGTCTCATCTATTACTGCATAGGAAAATCCCCAGCCAACGCTTGTTGCATCAGGACCAAGGACAGGATTCACGCCGGCGGGAAGCTTATTTTTTACTGCCTGAAGATATTCCAGAACCCTGCTTCGCGCCCAGTAGATATCTGTCCCTTCTTCAAAGATGACATAAATAAATGAGCTTCCGAGGAATGAAAATCCGCGCACAACCTGAACCTTTGGCGCTGCAAGGAGCGTTGATGTTATAGGATAAGTTATTTGGTCTTCACTAAGGTCAGGGCTTCTGCCGCCCCATTGCGTGTAAATAATAACCTGTGTGTCGCTCAGGTCAGGGATGGTGTCAAGGTGAGTATTGTTCAGCGACCAGTACCCCCATGCTAAGAGGAAAAATACCAGCAGATAGATTATGAATTTGTTTCTTGCACTTAGTTCTATTATTTTTGCAATCATTTTCTATACAACATGACAGACAGAATATGGTATTTAAGCGGATTATTT
>JACROO010000102.1 GCA_016214355.1 Nitrospirota bacterium
AATTTCCTTCAAAGATATTAGCTTTTTCAATGCAGAGAACATTTCGCATTATAAACATCATTCTTATTGCGCTTATACTTTCTGCTATCCTGTTATTTACGAGAGACATCATCGGCAGTGTTTTTTCAAAAAAATGGCTTAAGGCAGGCAAGACAGGAGAGAACAGCACAACGCCTTCAATTCCAAAAACAAAAAACATCATGGGCTACGCCGGCATCCTTGAGAAAAATCCATTCGGCAATCCGATGAAACTCACCCCTCTATCAATTGAGCAGGGCGATAAAAGTGCGGTCCCGGCGCATGGTGAAAATCTCATCCTTGTAGGCACGGCAGCCGGACCCAAAAACCTCAGTTACGCAATTTTTGAAGAAACCTCGCAATCTGCCCCCTTTAATAAGCAGGAGGTCTTTGCTTATGGAAAGAATGTCTATAATTATGGTATCTTGACAAAGATAGAAAAGGGATGGGTTGAGTTAAGACGCGGGGCAAATGTTTATACCATTCCCCTTACAGATATACGGGTAACAGAGGTAGAGGGAAAAAAACACGGAACTTTTGCCCGGAAAGTCAGCGAAAAAGAGTATGTCCTTGACCAGAAAAAGGTTCAGGGGGCGCTGAATATATTCTTGATCAGAGAAAGGTTCAAGAGACACTCAATACCCCTGAGCAAATACTCACAGACGCAAGGCTTTTACCCAATATGCATGACGGCAGGCAGGAAGGATTCACGCTTTCTGAAATAAAACCCGGCGGGCTGTACGATAGTCTCGGGCTGAGAAACAGCGATGTCCTGCTTAATGTAAACAGTCTTGAGATATCAAGCCCTGACGTTGCTGTGCAGGCAATGTCAGCATTAAGGGGAATGGACAGGGTTAATCTTGATATAATAAGAAACGGCGAAAAAATCACAATGACTTATCAGATAAGGTAATGCGAATATGAGACAGTTATCAGTTATCAGTTATCAGTTATCAGCTAAAAGATTACAATTAAAAATTTTTAGATTTATTCCTTCACTGTTCACTGTTCACTGTTCACTATTCACTGCTGTTTTACTGTTCACTGTTCACTGTTCACTGTTCACTGTTGTTCATGCTGAAACCAAAACCATTGACCAGAAGATTACCTTTAATTTTGTGGACGTTGAAATCCCCACGGTAATCAAATTTATAAGCGAAATCACAGGCAAAAATTTTATCTTTGATGAGAGGGTAAAAGGCAAGATTACAATTATTGCCCCGACAAAGCTGTCTGTTGATGAGTCCTTCATGCTTTTTACATCTATTTTAGAACTCAAGGGCTTTACCATAGTGCCGTCAGGGACAAAGGCTTATAAAATTATCCCCTCCTCTTCGGCAAGGCAGTCAGGAGGCTTTTTCGCAGATGAAAAAGCGCCGGTCAATGAGGCTTACATAACAAGGCTGCTGTCGGTAGAGCATATCAAAGCAGAAGACGCTTTGAGGTTTCTCCAGCCGATAGTCTCAAAAGACGGGTATATCTCTGCCTTTGGCCCCGGCAACTACATTCTTATTGTTGACTCTGCCCTGAACATAGAAAAAATCATACTCATTCTTAAAAACATTGACAAACCCGAAGCCCGCGAGAAGGTAAAAATAAATGTGTATTTCCTTGAAAACGCCGATGCAACGGAACTTGCAAAGGTCTTGGAAGGGATAATGAAAGGGGCACAAACATCAAAACAGGCAGGCGGCGGAAGCGCAGCAGCCCTTTTTGAGGCAGTAGGCGGGATAAGCATTACGCCTGACAAGGCGACTAATTCACTTATTATCGTTGCCTCACAGGCAGATTTTCAGAATACTATTGAGGTAATAAAATCCCTTGACAGGAGAAGGCGCCAGGTCTTTGTTGAGGCAATGATTATTGAGGCGTCAATAGACAGGCTTAAAGAACTCGGAACAAAGTGGAGGGCAATAGCAGCAAATGAAGGAAAGTCAATTGCAATAGGGGGGTTCGGGGCAATGGATGCAACAAGCCTTTACTCCGTAATCAATGGGCTTAGCGGCTTCACATTAGGAGGCATAGGAAATTTTAAAGATACGATTATAACTACGCTTAAACCAGACGGCACAGTTACTACTTCTAATATGACGGTACCAGGATTAGCTGCGCTTTTTGGTTTAAACGACTTCAAGGATACCGTAAATGTCCTTTCAACACCGCAGATACTTACATCTGATAACGAAGAGGCAGAGATAGTGGTTGGAGAAAATGTCCCATTTATTTCAAAAAGGGAGCGCGATATAACCACTACAAATACTGTATTAAGCTCAATAGAGAGAAAAGATGTGGGCATAAAACTCAAGATTAAACCTCAGATAACAGAAGGGGATTATGTAAAACTTAACCTTGATCAGGAAATATCCTCAGTCAAAGAAGGTGCAGAAAACATTATCACAACGGTTGGTCCAACTACCACTAAACGCTCAACAAAGACCTCGGTTATTGTCAAAGATGCACAGACGGTTGTCATCGGAGGACTTATGCAGGAGAAAGATGAGACGACTGTTTACAAAATGCCGTTACTTGGTGACATTCCCATACTGGGCTGGCTTTTTAAATACAAGACCGTATCAAAGAAAAAGACAAATCTTCTGGTATTCCTTACACCGCATATAGTCAAAGAAGCGGCAGAGCTCACAAAAATAACCGAGGATAAACATAAAGAATTTTCAATGTCAGAAAAGCAATATGCAGAAGGAGAGCTTTTAGTTAAATTCAAAGAAGGCATCTCAGAGGAAAGGATAAAAGAAATAATATCACAAAAGGGCGCATCAGTGATTAAATTTATTGAAAACATAAAGGTCTATCACCTGAAGCTGAAAAAAGGGCAGAACGTAGAAGATGCAATAAAAGAGTTTGCCTCAATGCCTGAGGTTCAATATGCAGAGCCGAATTACAAAGTAAAGATTCAGAGTGGAGACAAGCCGTCTCCGGATGTACCCGCACCAACCGAGAAAAAACCCCCAGCGACTGACAAATCCTCTAAGAGCAATGACATGCCTCGTATGTTTGGAGGTCCTTTTAATACCCAGTTAAATGGATTAATCAGAAGATAGCAATGGAGACCATAGACAACATAAAAGACGAGGACGTAGAGCCTTCTCTGCTTAAAGAACTGCCTCTCTCTTTTGTAAAAGGGAATCTTTTTTTGCCGCTTCGCAGGCAGGATAATGAACTCCTGGCTGCTGTTGCTGACAACCGCGGGGTCTTAGCGCTAAGGGATGTGGCAAGGACGCATAACCTCAAGCCTCATCCTGTTCAGGCGCCAAAAGGCATAATACTGGATGCCATAAACAGGATTTACAGGCAGGCAAGCAGCGCAAGCGACGTAATGGGAGAGATTAAAGGCGAAGACCTGTCAATGGTTGCTACGGAATTTGAATCACCGAGGGACCTCATGGAACTTACGGAAGAGGCGCCAATCATAAGACTGCTTAATGCACTTTTGATGGAGGCTGTAAAAGAGAGAGCCAGCGATATACATATAGAACCATATGAAAAGAGCCTTGATGTCAGATTCAGGGTTGACGGTGTCTTGCACAAGGTTCTCAGTCCTCCAAAAATCATTCAGGACGCCCTGATTTCAAGGATAAAAATAATTGCAGGGATGGACATAGCGGAAAAACGGCTTCCGCAGGACGGAAGGATAAGACTGCTCATCGGCGGAAAAGACATTGATATCAGGGTTTCAATAATTCCCACTGCATTAGGTGAAAGGGCAGTCCTCAGACTGCTTGACAGGCAGATGGGCGTCTTAAGCCTTGAGATGATTGGTCTTGGCGGTTCAACACTTAATACGTTCAGGGATTTTCTATCACGGCCAAATGGGATAATACTCGTTACAGGACCGACTGGTTCAGGCAAGACTACAACGCTATATGCATCCCTTCTCAGGCTCAACACAGAAGAGAGAAACATCATAACTGTAGAAGACCCTGTTGAATACCAGCTAAAAGGGATTGGGCAAATTCAGGTCAACCCTAAGATAGGACTTACCTTTGCATCCGGATTAAGGGCAATTCTAAGACAGGACCCTGACGTAATGATGGTCGGCGAGGTAAGAGACTTAGAAACTGCAGAGATTGCAGTGCATGCCTCGCTCACAGGGCATCTGGTTTTAAGCACACTGCATACAAATGACGCACCGGGCGCGCTCACACGGCTTATTGACATGGGGATAGAGCCATTTCTCGTTGCATCATCCCTGATAGGCGTGCTTGCCCAGAGGCTTGTACGTGTGATATGTCCTCACTGCAAGGAATCCTACAAACCTTCTGAAGTTGAGAAGTCTTATATCCTTAACTCCTCACTCATAACTCATAACTCTTCACTGTCTTTACATAGAGGCAAAGGATGTGATAAATGCCTCGGCAAAGGTTATCTCGGAAGGACAGGCATCTTTGAATTACTGGAAATCACCACTGAGATAAGGTCCATGATTGTTGAGCGTAAAGACGCACAGAGCATACGGACAGCAGCCATAGCAAACGGTTTTAAGACCCTAAGAAACGATGGTATAGAAAAAGTTATTAATGGAATTACCACTATAGAAGAAGTTCTAAGGGTAACACAGAATGACAGCAATGGATGAAAAATTCGAAATTGATTGTAGATATGCCTATCTTTAAATACACCGGATACAAGGAAAACGGTTTAGAGATTGAAGGGGTACTTGAGGCTGACAGTCAGAAGGATGCTGCCTTCAAAGTAAAAGCATCAGGGGTTTATCTCAGAGAGATTATTAGGGCTGAACTCTTTAAAAAAAAACCTTTTGCGATTAAGCGTCTCCCTCAAATCCTTCCTGCAGTTACAAGAAACCTTGCTACACTTCTGTCTTCAGGGGTTTCCGTGACAGAGGCAATCGGCGCCATGGCATCAGAGCAGAAAAGCCAGTGGAAAGACATTCTCATTGACCTGAAGGAACGGCTGTCAGCAGGCGCATCGCTTGCAAGGGCTATGCAGGCGCATCCGGCAATATTCCCTGAATTTTATATAAGCATGGTCAATGCAGGAGAAAACAGCGGAAGACTGGCAGAGGTCCTTTCAAAGCTGGCTGACTTTCTTGAGGCGCAGGAATCTATAAAAGGCAAATTAAGAAACTCTCTCGTATATCCAATTTTCATGGCTTGTGTGAGCATCCTCATACTCTCGTTCCTTTTCAGCTTTGTTATACCTAAGATAACAAAAATATTTGAGGATACATCATCGGCATTGCCCTTTATTACCATAATCCTCATCTGGATCAGTAAGGCATTCCATAAACTCTGGTGGCTTATGGCAATCTTAGTTATCAGTGCTGGTATCCTTTATAAAAGACTTAAAGAAACAAAGAGGGAAGCAATTGATTCAATATTACTCAGAATGCCCGGAGGAATACTTCAGAGTCTTTATATGTCAAGATTTGCACTGACCATGTCATTTCTCATCTCCGGCGGGCTTCCCATCCTGCAGGCAATGCAGTTAAGTGCAAAGGCTGCGGGCAACGCTGTTCTGGAGAATAAGATTATGGCTGCCCGCAGCATGGTCTCGCAGGGGGCAAAACTTTCAATTAGCCTTGAAGGCTTTCCGCCTACTTTTCTGCAGATAATATCAACAGGGGAACAGAGCGGACAGCTTGCAGAAGTTTTAAAAAGAGCCGCCGTTTCTTACGAGGCAGAGTTTGACAGAAAACTGCAAAAAACAGTGAGTCTTTTAGAGCCTTCTCTTATACTTTTTATGGGACTAATCGTGGGATTTATCGTATTAGCGGTGCTTTTGCCGATATTTGAATTGAATCAACTGATAAAGTGAACTATAACCATGCACAAATAATAAAAATGTCATTCCCGCGAAAGCGGGAATCCAGCTAAATACTATGCCCTACGAGACGTTGTTCCTATAAAAATAGGAAATCAGTATACTTAAAGAAGCTGGATTCCGTGTCAAGCCTGCCTGACGGCAGACAGGCACGGAATGACGACAGGGAGGTATTCGTAAGTGTTAATATCAAAAATCAAGTTTTCCACAATTTTTAATTTTAAACTTTTAATTTTAAATTCCCGGAGGAGTGCCGGCTTTACCCTCATTGAGATAATGATAGTAATCTTCATCCTGAGTATCCTCGCCGCCATTATTGCACCAAGGCTTATCGGAAGAACCGACGACGCAAGGGTAGCTGAGGCAAAAGTCCAGATAAAGAATTTTGACACAGCACTAAAACTTTTTAAAATGGACAACGGCTTTTACCCGTCTACGGAACAGGGGCTTGAGGCACTGATTACAAAGCCCGTTACAGGTCAGATACCGAAAAACTATAAAGAGGGCGGGTATCTGGAGAAAAACAAAGTACCTGCTGACCCGTGGGGCAATCCTTACGTGTATGTGTCCCCGGGGGCGCAGGGTGATTACGACATTATCTCTTACGGCGCTGACAATAAGCCCGGGGGTGAGAAATACGATGCTGATATCACAAACTGGGAACTATAAAAAAAGGGGTCAAGGGGTCAAGGGGTCAAGGGGTCAAGTAAAAATCTTATTAAAGAACAGCTCCTCGAACCCTCGAATCCTTGAATCCTTGAACCCTGCTAAAGGTTTTACCCTTCTTGAATTAATCCTCGTGGTCTTCATTATCTCACTCGCCCTAAGTATAGTAATGCCGTCTCTGGATATAGGAGGGAGCACCTTGAAAGCAGAGGCAAGGCATATAGGCGGGGCTTTAAGATATATCAATGATGAAGCAACCGGGAAGAAACAGACCTATCTCTTTAACGTCAATTTGAATGACGAATCATGGGGATTTGAAGGAAACACGGAAAAGAAAAAAATATCTTTAAGAGGAAATGCGGAAATAACAGATATCCTGATTCCTTCACTCGGCGAGGTCTCAAGCGGGGAAGTCATAGTAGAATTCGGTCCTATGGGCGCTGATGAACCGATAATACTTCACATTAAAAAGGGCAAATCAGAATATACAATTATTTTTAACAATATAAACGGCAGGGCTGAGATAGTTGAAGGATATACGCTTTAAACAAAGGGGGCGAGGGGTCAAGAGGTCAAGGGGTCAAGTAAAAATCTTATTAAAGAACGCCTCCTCGAACCCTCGAATCCTTGAACCCTTGAACCCTGCTAAAGGGTTTACCCTTCTTGAAATAATGATTGCCCTTGTAATTGTAGGGGTAGTCCTGATAGTCACCATTCACACTGTGAATTATCATGCTGAGGTATCTTATGAACACACTCTTATTACACAGATGGCGCTTCTTGCAAAAGAAAAAATAGCAGAGATGGAGTTTAATCCTGAAAATAAAACAGGTGCATCACCGGACAAAAACTTCTCATACGAAACCTCTGCAAAAAACACAGAAGATGACGGGATTATTGAATTAAAAGCAACTGTAAGAGGATACGGCAAAGAGGTGATGCTTAGCGAGCTTGTCGTGAAAAAAGAAATGCAAAATGAAAAATAAAAAATTAAGGAATTTTAAAATCTTAAATCTTAAATCTTCAATTTTAAATTCCCAAAGGGGAGGTTTTACACTCATTGAAGTCCTTTTAAGCCTTGTTCTTCTGACCATAATCCTTGGCGCTGTTTACAGTTCATTTTTTACTGTTCAAAGGGCAATTGAAAGATTTGACGGAGTATCTCTTAAGTATCATGAGGCAAGGACAGCGCTTGATATTATACGCCGCGAGGTAGAGGGGGCATTTTTATCAGAACTCAGAACTCAGAACTCCCCGGCCTCGCTCCGCGAAGCAGGGCAGGCAGAACTCAGAACGTATTTTCTGATTGAAGACAGGGACATATTCGGGAAAACTGCATCAAGACTGAGGCTTACCGCATTCACCTCAACAGGCAGCGGACTGAGCGATATTTCCTATTCTGTTGAAGAAAAAAACGGCATGCTTAAGCTTGCAAAGACAGCAGTGCCTGCAGCTATTTCCCCCCTTCAGAACGAATTCCCTGTAGAAATAATTGACGGCATAGAGGGTTTTACGGTTGAGACATTCTTCAACAATAAGTGGGTCAGGACATGGAATACCGCACAAACAGCCAAACTGCCTGATACTGTGAGGATAAGCATTGCTTTTGATGACAGGGGGAAAAAAGTAACACTGACCGAATATGCACACCCGAAGATAGGAAAGCAGTTATGAAAAAACAAGGCATTGTTCACGGTCAAAACGGCACTGCACTCATAATAACGCTTCTGCTGGTCACGGTTCTTATGAGCCTTGCTGTAGAATTTGCTTATGAAGTTTACATTGAGGCTGCTGCATTATCAAACTGGCAGAATGCGCAGAAGGCATCACTCCTCTCACGGTCAGGACAAACCTTAAGTCTGAATTACATAAAGGATTTTAAAAACCAGCCGTATACATACCAGAAAGGAATAGACGTGCCTGTTGAAAAAACTTTTGATGAAAACGGCTCTCTCACTATAAAAGTTATAGACGAAAATTCCAAATTCAATATCAACAGTATCATATATCCTAACGGACTGACCAATGAAAAAGCACTCTCATCATTGCAAAAACTCCTTGAATATCTTAATATTCATCCATCGTTGGCAATGTTTATAGCAGACTGGATTGACCCTGACAGCGAGCCGAGGGCACAGGATTCAGAATACAAGGCAAAAAACTCTTATCTCTGGAGCATAGAGGAACTTAAATTCATCCCGATGCTTCGTGAAAATAAAGTCTTTGAAACAATCAAACCCTTCATTACAGTTTACGGCAACGGCTTTATAAACATAAATACTGCAGAATTACCTGTGCTTGCAAGCCTGCACAAAGATATGACAAAAACCCTTGCAGAAAAAATCATTGACTACAGGGAGAGTTTCCCTTTTGAGGACAAGACTCATATAGTAAGGGTCTCAGGGCTGGAAGATATAGGAATACAGATGCAGGATACGATTACCACAAAAAGTTCAGATTTCAGGGTCATCACAACTGCAACGGTTAATGAAATAATAAGGGTCGTTGAAAGTGTCCTCAATACATCCCTGTCTGTCCAGTACTGGAGGGAAACATAACAGTGAAAGCAGGTTTTATTGACTGGACGGACAAGGGGCTTGGCATTTATGTCTTTGAAATAAAAGGCAGGCAATACACACTTCTAAATACCTCCTGTGTCACCACAGACAGAGAATTAAGCTCCTCCGCCATAATGCAGCTCGTCAAAAATAACAGTTACTTCATTGCCGGTATTGAACATATATATCTAAGCGTTCCTGTAACGCTTTTAACCCTGAGGGAATTAAGTCTTCCCTTCGCAGATGAAGATAAAATAAAAGATACTATACCCTTTGAGCTTGAAGGGCTTTTGCTCGGTGAAGCAAGCGATTACTGCACAGACCACCTTTTAATAGAGTCGGCTAAAAGCGGCAGTAAGATCTTAGCTGCCTCAATTGAAAAAGCAAGATTAAGAAATATAATTGATACGTTCCTGTCAGCAGGGCTTGAACCAGAGGTTATCACCTCTGTTGACCTGAGGCTCTCAAATGGAAATGTTGAAAAGCTCCTTGAATGCCTTGTACCTGATAAAGAAGACAGGGCAGCGGCTGCGAGGGAAGAACTTGCAAATCCAACAATAAATCTGAGGCAGGAAGAACTTTCCTATAAAGGTGATGTTGAACGCCTGAGAAAATCAGTACGCATAACAGCCCTGCTTGCACTGATTCTGCTGATACTATTATGTTCTGACATGGCAACAAGACTGCTTTCTTTGAAAAAGGAAAATGTAATGCTTGCAAGAGAAATAAACACAATATACCGCGACGCCTTTCCTGAGGATAAAAAGATAATTGATGCCATGAGGCAATTTAATGGAAACTTAAAGGCACTGAGGGGGGAAAAAATAATACTGACCGGTATGCCTCTCCTTGACATACTGCTTAATGTTTCTCAGCTTAAAAATCAGAACATTACAATTTACGGATTCAATGCAGACGGCAGAAATATCTTTTTAAAAGGCACGGCTGCAACATTTGAAGATGTTGACTCATTCAAAAAATCCCTCTCATCTTCTTTCATGGATGTTAAAGTTATGGATTCAAAGGCAGCACCCGACAAAAAGATAAACTTCGCCGTCTCTATGAGGGCATATGACCTGTAGGGGAAAAACTTTATGAAAACCACGCTCAGAAAAATCGTTTTTTCAGACAGGGCTGTCTGTTTTATGTTAATAGCAGTAGCTTTGCTGACAGTTTTTGCCATTGCATTATTTATTCATGCCGGCAGGATTGAAAGAAATAATGCATCACTTAAAACACAGTTAAGCGAGATGGAGTCTCTAAAAGCTGAAGTCCTTAAAATTAAAGGCATGGTGCAATCCCAGGAGAGAAAAATAGGCGTTGTAAAAACAGCAGGAGTTGTCTCTTCTCTTGAGCAGACCCTCACAGGTATCGGGCTTAAGGCAAAGGTAATAAAACCTTCCGGTATAAAAAAAGCTGAAGGTTTTATTGAAGAAGATGCAGAGCTGATAATTGAAGGTGTTGACCTGAATAAAATAACAAATCTAATTTATAAAATAGAACACTCACACCTGCCCCTTAAGATTAAGACCGCAGACATAAAAACCACATTTGAAAATCCGAATTTATTTGTCCTGACCCTCACAGCCTCTATCGTCAGCAAGCCATGAAGAAGTTGAAATTTATCCGCTATTGTTTGCTGTCACTGGCACTAATTACTGTCACTGTCTTCTCTATCTGGTTTTTTGCCGTCCCGGATAATATAATAAAAGATTATATTGAGGACTCTGCCAGCCAGTATAAGTTTAATGCCAATGTAAAAGGATTGAGAAAGGGATTTTTTTTTACCCTTTATGCTGAAAACCTTGACCTGAAAAAAGACCCTGACAGCGAAATCTTAAAAATTACAGACATCTCAGGCAAAATCAATCCGCTCTATTTATTTAAAAAACAATTAGCATTTTCCGTAAAAGGGAAAATAGGCACAGGCGATATTTATGGTTCTTTTAATCTCCCTGAAAATGGGAATATAGAAATAACTAATGCAGAGATTGCCGCTATCCCGTACATTACATCTATCGGACTTAAGGGAAATGGCATTATCTCAGGCAGCATTATTTTTAAAAACAATAATACTGATGTCACATTTACAGTCCCTGATGCAGATATTGATGGTTCTATATTGGGGATGCCTCTTCCTTTGACCCTGTTCCATAAAATACAGGGGGCTTTTTCTATAAAAGGCAATACTATTGAGGTAGTCTCTATAACCCTTGAGGGAGAAAAGTTGTATGCAAGATTAAGCGGTAATGCAGCTATTGGAGGCAAAAAGCCTCCTGAAATCACAGGTCTGACTTTGGAGGTAATGCCTGCCGCTGAATATGTCAGCACAAACGAATTTAAATCCCTTGAATCAGCCATCCTCAAAAAATATGAGGCATCACCCGGATATTATGTAATTCGCATTGAAAACTGAGCATTAACAGTTTATTTATGCTTATACGATTTTACTGATACTGCACCCCTGATTACTTGAAGAGGCGGATAATATTTCCCGGGGACGCTTGTATTGGGATACACAAGGCATCTCTTGCCGAGCAGGGCGCCGGGGCTGGTCACTGTATTGCATCCGGTTTCTACATCATCTCCAAGTACTGCACCGAATTTTCTCAAACCTGTACTGTATAACCTACCTTCTATTTTTAGTTTTACTTCTGAGCCGGAGATTTTCAGGTTCGCAAGCTTTGTCCCAGCACCTAAGTTCACATTATTGCCGAGTATGCTGTCGCCGATATAAGCAAAATGACCTGCCTTTGCATCATTTAGCATTACCGCATTTTTCATCTCCGTCGTATGCCCGACAACACACCTGTCTCCGACAAGGCAGTTCCCTCTTATATACGCACCCTGCCTAACCTCGGTGTTTCTGCCTATTATTACAGGACCTTTTATCAGGGCACCGGGTTCAACCACCGTACCTTCCCCTATAGAAATATTATCATCAAAAAAGACTGAACCTGCATAAAAAACAGATGCACCTTTCAGTTCTCTGCCTGCCATAAAAACCTTCAGCCCTTCTTTCGTTGCATCTCCATGCTCAATCTCAAAACCCCTGTCAATCACCTCACCCTTAAAAAACACGCAGGTACGGGAAAGCATAACACCGTCTTTTCTTAAAGATGCAATATTGGGAGTAATCAAGCTTTTAATATATGATTTCAATTTCGTCAGAGCCTCCCATACAAATGCTGTGTCGTCAAACAGCACTTTATGCTGGAATTCGCTTAGCTCAAAAAAATTATCGGGTTTTAACATTATTTTCTCCTAATTTATACCATGCAGTATATAGTATTTAAGCGGATTTTTTGTCCCGATCTT
>JACROO010000116.1 GCA_016214355.1 Nitrospirota bacterium
AGAAGGCAAGCTGTGGGAATTAAAGATAAGGACACATGGCAATCAGCACAGAATATTTTATGTTGTCCTTAAAGGCAATGAAATGATTCTTCTTCATGCCTATTTGAAGAAAACACCTAAAGCACCTTTAAAAGAGATACAGACAGCCAAACAAAGGCTGAAACAATTAATAGGAGGTTAAAAAAATGAAAAGCGACCTTGATAGACATATTGAAACGCACTTAAAAGATAAGGAATTCAGAATTTACTTTGAAAAGGCAGAGGCTAAAAGAAAGATAGCTCAGGAGATAGCAGCCTTAAGAAAAGCTAAACATCTCACACAGGCACAGTTGGCTAAAGAAGTAGGCACCAGGCAGCAGGTGATTTCAAGAATTGAGAACCCGAAAGACAAGCGCATGCCTTCCTTTGAATTCCTTGACATAATCGCAAAGGCATTTAATAGAAGACTTGTGCTGTCTTTGCAGAGGAGTTGAGGATGAAAAGATATTGTTTGAGATAATGGTAGGCACGAGGGGTATCGAACCCCTGACCTCTTCCGTGTCAAGGAAGCGCTCTCCCACTGAGCTACGCGCCTTTTATTTTTTTAACTTGTAATACCCTGTGGTCTTGCCGAAGAGTTTTTTAATGTAGATATTGTTATGAAAAATATGGTTCATTGTCAAGAGAGCCATTCCCTCGCTGTATTTTATATTGTTAATTTTACAGTCTCATATCCTTATCAATCATCGGCTTGAATGGCTTGGGTTCATGGTTAATAAATTCGTTGAACTCGTTTAGAAATAAAACCCATCTGTCTATGTCCACTTCTCCATCAAGAATTACAGGATTATGTCTATGCTCGGATAAATATCGCATATCCTCTTTGAGTGATTTTGAATCTGCCAGCCTTAAAAACTCTTTTTTCTCGTTTTCACTAATCGTCACGATATTTCCTTCTGAATTCGCTGAACATTTCATTAAATCCGAATAATGCAAAATATTCTTCTAAAAGAGACCAGTCAAGCGCTGCCTTATGGTATTTTATAAGAGATTCAATATCATCAAGGTCAACAGCCCTTCTTGATTCATCATTTGAAATAGCCTGTACTTTAAACCCTATAATATCCTCTGCTCTCAAAACTTTAACGGCAAGGGTTTCATCAAACATTTTTTTCTCCTCAGCCCTTTGAAGCATGGTTAACGATGGACTTCTGAAAGCATGGAGAAAATCGACTTCTCCGAATATTTTCAAAGGCGAGACATATTGTGAAACATTATCACTTCTGTATCTGCATTTATATCCAAGCACCTGCATAATAATGTCAACTCTGTCCATGTCATCACGATTGACCAGAAAATCAATATCTATAGTCCCCCTGGGAACACCCATGGCACCAAGCGCAAACCCGCCCATCAGAGCATATCTGATATTCTGCTCTTTGAAGGCAGTCAAAAGTTTTTCAAGTACGGTTTTAAAATCCATACCTTAAATAGTATGAACGATTACAATAAGAGTTTCAATCTTTCTTTTCGCCGTTGCCCTGCCCTCTTAATAATGCTTGTAAAAAAAATGAGATGATATATAATAGGCAACAACCTTTAATGAAAAACTGTGCATATCTTGACATTGAGACAACCGGCTTTAACCCTTTTTACAGCAGCCTGACAGTTGTCGGCATTCATCTGGAAAACGGCAATAACCATGTAATACAGCTTGTGGGCAGCAAAATCTATTCTTCAGAACTGCTCAGGCTGATTGAACAGGTAGATGTAATTTACACATACAACGGAGCGCGTTTTGACCTGCCCTATATAAAAGCAAAACTCCATATAGACCTCAAGGAATATTCCACGCATAAGGATTTAATGTATGAATGCTGGCAGAGAAAACTCTTCGGTGGATTGAAAAATGTTGAAAGACAATTAGGGATTAAACGGAAGTTAACAGACATAGACGGATGTATCGCCGTTCAGTTATGGCATGATTATAAGCAGACGGGCAATGAAGAGTCCCTTGAGACACTGCTGGAATACAACAGGGAAGATGTCCTGAATTTAAAAAAACTAAGGGAAAGATTAAGGATATGAAATAATTACCACACAAGGTTTACCGCATCCCTGACAACATCAATTTTTGCAGGAAGTGTCCCAAAATAGTCTCCGTCAATCTGGATATGGACAATGCCTTCAGATGTGATTTCAAGCTCAGAGAACTTACCGTAAAAAACATCCTCAAATGTCAAATGCCTTTTTCTAATAACACCGCTTACAAATCTAAACAGGTTCCTTCTTGCCCTGCCTTTAAAAAGACAGAGGTCAAGCACAGGCTCAGTAAGAGATGCTGTTGGCGTTACCTTGAAATACCCTCCGTAACAGCTTGCCTTTCCTATAACTGCGGTATAACCCGTGAATATGCCGCTTGAAGTCTTTACCTCAATCAAAGGAGGGTCGTATTTGATCAGGCTGCGGATCCCTGAAAATATGTATGCACCCCTGCCTGAGATTTTTTTAATATTGTCTTTTACTCCAAATACTGCATCACCATCAAAGCCTATGCCTGCCATCAGAGAGAAATATCTGCCGTTAATCCTGCCAAGTGATATTGTTTTAGGCGTGCCGTTTAAAGCCAGTCGTACAGCACTTTCAATATCCTCCGGGATCTCAAGTTCTTTTGCCAAGACATTCGTCGTGCCAAGCGGAAGCAGGCCAAGCGGTATTGCGGACTTCCCGGTTAAAAGCAGCCCGTTTATAACTTCATTAAATGTCCCGTCCCCGCCTGCTACCACTAAAAGTGATGAGTAATGAGTGATCAGTGATGACTGATTATTTTTATACTCCGAACTCTCTACTCCTAACTCCATACTAACTTCCCTTGCAAAAGATTCAGCGTCGCCTTTTTTCCGGGTGATAAATGTGGAAAGTATAACTTTATCTTTGAGTATCTCCTCTGCCCTTTTTATTGCCCTGAGCGCATTCTTCCCTGCAGCGGGATTAGCGATAAGCCAAACATTACGAAGGTATTGAGTCATTCTACTTTTTCAGAATTTCCTCAACTGATGCAATGCCTCTGCAAGTGTTAATCTTATTAATTATGACCGGGGTCTTCTGGAGGAATTCAATCAATTCTTTCAACTCTCCGCCGGTAATAAAAAATGCCCTGCCGCCGTAAGGGACCCCGCGCCTTTTAATATGAGGCAGTCTTATATAGCCGTATGTACGGCTTGCAATGTATCCTGTCGTATAATTAGGGTCATCAGATATGCAGAGCTCTGCAATGACCATCGGGTGGCGGTTTACCTTGCTTGCCAAAATCAATGCCTCCCTGACGGTATTATTATTAATGCCGAGGGTGCTTAATTTTTTAGAGAGGTCTGAATTCGCATTTTCTGTTATCCCCATTCTCGTAACCCTCACACCCCTAAGGAGGTCGGGTTCAAGCCTTACTCCTTCCATATCCATCAGCATTGCCCCTCTCATGGCAATACCGATACCAAGGGATTTGAATGCCTCTTCAACTGCCCTTTCTGCAATGCCGATTGAGGTGAGTATTTTTTTAGCTGCCTTTTTTACAGTCTCAGGGTTTCTGGTATTCAGAGTGCACAGAGGCAGGGCAGATATTCTGCGCGGACTTTCCTTAAGCTCCTCAACTGCGAGGTATATCTCGTCTGATTCCCCTTTTTCATGGGAAAGCGCCCTCTGAGTGTATTTTTTGACCATATCAATTAGATTATCTCTGCTGTAAATGCCTTCTGCGCCCGAGATGTGCATACCGCCTTTTGATGCGCGCATCCTGATGCTGAAAAATTTTTTCATATTTCAAGCCCCATATCTTTAATCATCCGGATGTCGTCCTCAGGGTCCCTGCCTGAA
Source organism: Nitrospirota bacterium (assembly GCA_016214355.1). GTDB lineage: Bacteria > Nitrospirota > Thermodesulfovibrionia > UBA6902 > DSMQ01 > JACROO01. The sequence continues at coordinate 3,850 of JACROO010000116.1, forward strand.
GTTGTCAAATAATTCCCAAGAAGAAATCCATCAGCTCCAGCTAAAAAGATATAAGGGTGTAATTCCCTTAATGCCGAATGTCTGCCGCCGCATACCCTTATTTCGCATTGCGGAAGGATAAGCCTGTATATTGCAATTATTTTCAGCGCCTCTAATGGCTTTAACATGTTTCTGTCCCCTAACAGCGTTCCCTTTATCGGCGTTAAAAAATTAACCGGCACAGAGTCAACACCTAATTCTTTCAAGGCAAACGCCATATCTATACGGTCTTCCCATGACTCGCCAAGACCAAAAATTCCACCGCTGCAAATAGAAAAGCCGAGAGACTTTGCCGCCGCAATGGTTTTGATTTTTTCCCTGTAAGTATGCGTGGTACATATCTCTTTAAAAAATGCCTCGGATGTCTCAAGGTTGTGGTGGTATCTGTGAAGCCCTGCGTCTTTTAATCTTTTAAGCTCATCACAGCCAAGTATACCGAGCGTTGCGCAGGGCAGAAGCCCTGAACTTTTTATATCCGGGATAAACCTGCATATTTCATCAAGCTCGCTGTCTGAAGGTTTTTTCCCGCTAATAACAACACAGAAACGCCTTACACCGTTTTCTTTTGCCGCCGCCGCCGCCTCAAGGATCTTTTTTTTATCAATCAAAGGATAGGCCTTAATGTCTGTCTTGCTGTATGCTGACTGTGCGCAAAAAGAGCAGTCCTCCGGACATGTACCTGATTTAGCATTGATGATAGAGCATAAATCAATCTTACTGCCCCTCAACTTTATCCTTGCCCTGTTTGATAAGACAAAAAGCTCAAACACCTCTGAACCAGAGACATCTGATAAGTTTAGGGCATGTTCCCTGTCAACCCCGATATTGATAATTCTTTCTTCTGCCCTTTGCATAACTTACTATTTTTACAGAAAAAGGATTTATTGTCAATAATCATTGTTAAAGTAAAATATGATGTTTTATTGAAAAGTTATTAAAAAGGTGGAAGAATTATGCCATATTAAGATTGGAAAGCAAAAACTAAAATGGCAAGTTAGCCATACCCGTACCTTATGTCAAAATGTTTAAATTCCCCGGTGTACTCAAGCCATTTCTCTTCAACCTTCGTAACAGATGCACCCGGAGGACCTTTATGGCACCACTTAACTGCCCTGTCAAGCACATCCTTTGGTCCTTCAAACATAACCTCCACACTGCCGTCAGGGAGGTTCCTGACCCATCCTGTCAGCCCCATGCCGTCAGCTATATCCTTTGTGCTTGCACGGAAAAAAACACCCTGCACATAACCTCTTATAAAAACATGTACCCTGCCCTTTTCCATGCAGAAATTATAACATACCAGTGAATAGTGAACAGTGAAAAGCTGATAGTTCATAGAGGGTGAGAGGAGATTTTATAAATTAATAATTCTATTTTTAGCTGAAGATAGTAATAATTTTGCATAAAATAATTGAATTTTTAAGCGGAAAATGATGTAATATATTTCTGCGATGAAGGCAATAGAAATAAAACCTGACATATTCTGGGTAGGCGCCATTGACTGGGCAGTCAGGGATTTCCATGGCTATGTGACGTCAAATGGGACTACATACAATAACTACCTAATCCTTGATAAGCAGGTTACACTTATGGACACAGTAAAGCATGATTTTGCTGAAATAACTATTAACAATATAAAAAACCTTGTAGAGCCCTCAAAGATAGCTAATGTGGTAATAAACCACATTGAGCCTGACCATGCAGGCGGTATTGACAAAATTATGGCATTTACACCCGATGCAACTATATACATAACTGATAGAGGGAAAAAGGGTCTTGACAGGCATTTTAATACATCCCGATGGAATTTTAAGATTGTAAAGACAGGAAATACGCTTAATATCGGAAAATATAACCTCTTGTTTATAGAGACGCCAATGCTTCACTGGCCTGACTCTATGGTGACCTATGTTAAAGAGGCAAAGCTTCTTATTTCACAGGATGCCTTTGGACAACATTACGCAAGCTCTTCAAGGTTTGATGATGAGTTTGTAACCTGCGAGTCTATGGCACAGCTTGAAGATTCGGTTATTGATTATTATGCTAATATCCTCATGCCCTTTGGCCAGCTAATCAAGGCAAAGATAGCAGAGATACAAAAACTCGGTCTTGAGATTAGCATGATTGCCCCTGACCACGGAATTATCTGGAGACAGAATCCCCCAAAAGTATTAAATATGTATCTTGATATGGCAAACGGCAAGGCAGACCTGAGAATAGTAATTATTTACGACACAATGTGGCACAGCACAGAACGAATGACTATTCCAATAACAGATGGGATAAGGGATGAAGGGGTTGATTGCAAGATAATTAAATTGAGGACAACACCTATGAGTGTGGCAATCAAAGAATTGTGGAAATCAAGGGCTTGTCTTATCGGGAGTCCTACCCTGAACAATGTAATGTTTCCATCTGTGGCTGAGTTTCTCACTCATCTCAGGGGATTAAGACCAAAGAACAGGATTGCTGGTGCATTTGGAAGTTATGGATGGGGCGGCGGCGCAGTGAAAGAGGCTTATGAAGAGTTCAGGAAGATGGGTCTTGAAATCTATGAGCCGGGGCTTCAGGTACTATACAACCCCTCCTCAGATGATGAGACAAAATGTTACGAATTCGGAAAAGAGTTTGCTAAAAAGGTAAAAGAATATCATAAAAAATTTTAAGGAGGATTTCTAAGCGGGTTCAGGTTTGCAACCTGAACCCTGAATATTGGGAGCAAGTTACAAACTTGCTCCCGCAGAGAAAACCCTCTGTAGTTTATTGGTGTTTAATTTGTAATTGTAGTTAATTGCAGTTTTTGGATAAAGGAGGTTCATAACAATGTGGAAATGTTCTGTGTGTGGTTATGAATATTACGAAGAAGAGGAAGGCACACCCTTTGAACAGCTTCCTGATGACTGGAAGTGTCCTGTATGCAATGCACCCAAGAGCGCCTTTGTAAAGGTGTGGTAAGCAGCGCATATTGGTCGGACATCTAAAAGAAACAATAAAGAGACTTTTGCTTGAAAGGCAGTACGATGAACTTGCCAGACTTGCATCCGGTGATATAAAAATATTAAGCGTCCTGATTTCCCTTGCCTACGATAAAAAAAACCTTCTCTGCTGGAGGGCAATAGAGGCTATAGGGCTGATAACCAAAAAACTGTCAAAGACACGGCTTGAGGCTGTAAGAAACCTAACAGGACGATTACTGTGGATGATAAGGGACGAATCAGGCGGAATCGGCTGGAGTTCTCCTGAAATCCTCGGTGAAATAGTGAGAAATAATCCTGAGAGTTTCTCGGATATTGCACCGGTAATAGTCACTTTTCATCACGAAGAGATGCTGAGGCAGGGAGTGCTCAGGGCTATTGGAAGGATAGGAAGGATTAATGACAAGTTTGCCGAATATGCCGCCTCCTGTATCATTCCGTACCTTGACAGCCCGGACCCCGTACTCCGCGGTTATACCGCGTGGGCACTCGGTGAAATAGGGACAGCAGAATCTTTGGAAAAAATAGAAGAACTCAAAAATGATAATAATCTTATTGCCATTTATGAAGATGGCGAGCTAAAGCAAAAAACCATCGGAGAAATTGCAGAAGAGGCAATAAAAAGGCTTGTTAGAAAAACAACCTTTTAAAAAAAGCAAACAAAAAAACAAAAAAACCTCCTTACTTTCAGAAGTATCAGATTTTAGTCTGACAACCGTCAACTGTTAACTGTCAACTGATACATTATGCCCACGGCGTGCCTCCGTCAATAATGCTTCGCTCTTCCCACATAAACCAGCTTCCTGCATCAGAAAGGAAAAAATATGTATTTGCAAAAATACCATAATGCTGCTCCTCTTCTTTAATGAGCCACTCAAACAGTGATTTTTCCTCTCCTGTCTGTACGGTTCTCACTGCCTTTTTATAAAACTCAATACCCTCTTTTTCCATCTGCATTGCAATCTTAAATGCCTCAAGTTCGTCATTTGTTGCCTCTACCCTCTGCATCATTGCATCTTTCATTGCCTCAAAAACTGTCTTGATATTCTTCATCGCATTAACGTCTTTTTTTGTTATGACGATTCCTTTTACCGTCTGGGAAAGCGCCTCCAGATGTCTTTTCTCATCTGCTGTTATCGCCAAGAACATTTTTTTGCCGACAGGATGTTGTATCTTCTCAGAAGCCTCTTTATAAAATTTTATTGCATCTGTCTCCATCTTGACAGCTATTTCAATGACATTCATTTAAGCCTTCCTCCTATTTGAGTCTTGCCTCTGTCTCTTTCCAGTCAATGTTTTTAAAAAATGCCTCTATGTAATCAGCCCTCTTAAGCCCGTAATCAATCATAAAGGCATGCTCAAACACATCCATTACCAATATTGGATTGCAGCCGGCAGGATGCGACACATCATGTTCATTTATCCAGAAGTTGATAAGTTTATTACTGGCTGTATCCTGATAAAGCACAACCCAGCCGATACCTCGCATTGTCCCTGTAGCCCTGAAGTCCTTTTCCCATGCCTCGTAACTTCCAAAATCCCCGGTCAATTTTTTGATGAGCCTGCCTTCCCTGTTAATTTCACCCTTGCCCACCATATTTTCAAAATAATACTCGTGAAGCCTCATTCCATTAAACTCCCATCCCAGCCTCCTTTTTAATTCAGCAAATTCAGCAGTGCCTGTTTTTCCTTCCCTGAGCATCTGGCTCAGCGTATCAATTACCTTGTTCGTGTTTGTTACATAACCCTGATACAGAGTAAAATGGTTTTTTAAAAGCGTCTCGCTGAATCCACTCATCCCTATAAGCCTTGAATAATCTTTAGCGCTGTAAGACATGGTCTCCTCCTCCTTTCAATATAATTTTAAACTCTTCCTTATGTAAGAATTTATTCCTGAATGAGATAAATTCATATGAGCTGAATCATAAACCTGCCTTATGTCATAAGTAGATTTTATTACTTTTACGGTAGATGTCAACATAATTTTTAGAAGTTAAGAAACCCTCTGATAACCCTGTGTTTATTTGTGGGTCATCTTTTGTTAATTAATGGGAATTATTGCGATGGCGCTCTCTTCTTGTAAAGTTCATAGTCCTTGCCAAAACGGCTTAAAAGCTCTTTCTCTTCAAGCGGAATGATAACTGTGCGTACTATCAGAATGTCAAGTATTGTAACAACCGCAATGGCTAACACCTCTGTCATAAGAAAAATCCCTATAAGCATCAGTATGTGTGCTAAATATGTTGGGTGCCTAACTACAAGAAAGGGACCTTCTGCCACAAGTCTGCTTTTTGTCCTATCGGATACTTCAGGCAGTCCTACAAGCCCCCATGGACGTAAAAGCATACCTGTCCAGATATGAATCAGTGTCCCTGAAACTAAAATTGGTATTCCGAGTATATTTAATACAACTGCAAGCTTTATTTTAAATTGAAGAAGTAGAACTCTATTCTCGTAGATAAGATATGCCAAAGGTAGCCATGTAACAAGAGGCATTAGATAGGTTAATGCTCCAAGTTTTTTGAAAATCTTTGAAAGCCCATGAACAGGAATCCAGAAAAGCGGTATGATAGGCCAGAGTATGAGGGTAATAAGGGCAAGCTTTTCTATCACAAATTTTTTTCATTTATAGGGGAAAGATTCATGTCTTTCCCCTATTTTTATTGTTGATTGTTATTTTTTAGGTGTCTCTGCCGGTACCTTAGGCTTTAATGACTTGATGTAGGAAACAATGTCTTTCATCTGGTCTGATTAATTAAGATTTTATTGCAAAATTTTATCACCAAAAAGAATATATTGCAATATCTGTTGTGTATAATAGATATATGATTGATTTTATCGGAAGCCTACACCCTGTTATGCAAACACTCCTTGCAACCGGCTTTACATGGGCAGTTACTGCCCTCGGTGCAGGTTTTGTATTTATAAAAAAAGATTTAAGCAAAAAACTCCTTGATGGAACGCTCGGTTTTGCCAGTGGTATTATGATTGCGGCCAGCTATTGGTCTCTGCTTGCTCCTGCTATAGAGATGTCCCGAGGCAAAGACGTTCCTGTATGGCTTCCGCCGGCAGCAGGGTTTTTAGCCGGAGGCGCTTTCCTTTGGTCCATTGATAAGTTACTTCCACATCTTCATATCGGTTTTTTGACAGAAGAAGCCGAAGGAATCAAGACATCTTGGCGGCGGAGCACTTTACTTGTCCTTGCTATAACATTGCATAACATCCCTGAAGGACTTGCAGTTGGAGTTGCCTTTGGTGCGGTTGCTGCAGGGCTTCCTTCTGTCACCATATCAGGAGCTATTGCCCTTTCTATCGGCATCGGGCTCCAGAATCTCCCTGAAGGAACAGCGGTCTCTGTGCCTCTGCGGCGTGAAGGGCTTTCACGAATTAAAAGTTTCTGGTATGGACAACTTTCAGGCGTGGTTGAACCTGTTGCAGGAATTATCGGCACAGCAGCGGTTTTAGCTTCACAGACCATATTGCCATATGCACTGAGTTTTGCAGCAGGGGCAATGATATTTGTCGTAGTTGAGGAGTTAATTCCCGAATCCCAAAGACACGGAAACACTGATTTAGCAACAATAGGCGCGTTGATTGGCTTTGCAGTAATGATGGTGTTTGATATAGGATTTGGCAAATAAAACGAAGTTAGCGAAGGATTACCCTGCAGTTGCCGCATCCCAGACACCATGCTGGCGGCTGCCCTTTACAATTCAGAATAGGCATATTAAATTATTCTTTAGACAAAATCCTTAGAAATGCCTCAGCTATCTTCGGGTCAAATTGTGTCCCTGCACAGCGTTTGATTTCCAAGATTGCATATTCCTGTCCCGGGGACTGCCTGTACGGCCTGTCTGCTGTCATTGAATCAAATGCATCTGCAACAGAGAGTATCCTCGCACACAGAGGTATATCCTCACCCTTCAGCCCCTCAGGATAACCTTTCCCGTCGTATCTTTCATGATGATGGAGGACACCGGGTATAACATTCTGCAATTGTTTTATCGGCATGAGTATTTCAGCACCTTTAGAGGTATGTGTCTTTATATGTTCTAATTCCTCATCCGTAAGTTTATCTATTTTATCAAGTACTTCATCGTAAATACCGATTTTACCGATATCGTGTAATAGACCGCATAATTTTATATATTCCAGGTCTTTATCCTTTAAACCAATTTCTTTTGCAATTTCAACCGCAAAACTTGTAACTCTCTCAGAATGACCTGTTGTCCATCGGGATTTGGCATCAATTGCGGATGCGAGAGATGTTATAGTATTAATCGTTAGTTGCTGAAGGTCTTCGTATGTTTTCTTGCGCACAATGATACCAGACAGAGTGTTAGCAATTGTAATCAGAAATCCTTCTTCTTTTTGACTACGGCTATGTCCTTCATTTACGTATAGATTTAGGACTCCGATTGTCTGGTTAGAAAATATAATAGGAACACAGTAGTGTCCGTGAGCCTTAATTCCCTCATAGGTAGTCTCATGCCGCTCATCAAGAGAAGCAGCATATTGTATCTCCTGTGTTAATGCAGCGCGTCCGCAGAGGCACCTGCCAAAAGGAACCCGGGCACATGCCTTTTGTATTGGTTCAGCAAGTTTATTCTGTGCCTTCATGACAAGAACCACGGGGTCGTCTTCAATAAGGAATATACCACCCCTTTGCTGTAAAATAACTCCAGGGATTAAGAGAATGAGGTCAAGTGCGTTTTTCAGAAACTCTTCAAGTGGGATGCTCTCCAGTGAGAGGTAAAGAAGTGCGTTTATTACGCTCTGGGTGTCATAGTTCCACCGTATTTCCTTCTCTGCAAGCTTACGCTTAGTGATATCACGAAAGACGCTTTGCACATATTTCTTATCTCCAATAATCACGTCGGAAGTAAATATTTCAATATCTCTGATTTCCCCGTCTTTTCGGACAATCTTGTATTCATATTGCGGCACTACTGGTTCTCCTATCTCTCTCTTTTTTAATCGCTCTTTAACCAGTTCTTTACTTTCTGGTGCCACATGGTCAAGTAAGGGGATTTTGACGAATTCCTTAAGGGTGTCATAGCCAAAAATGGTCAGAAGTGCTTTATTGGCAGAAACAATTCTATTTCTCTGTGACATGCCAATGCCTACTACCGAATTTTCAAACAAGTTTCGGTAGAGTTCTTCTGACTCTTGCAACTTCTCTTCATAACGCTTGCGTTTAACAATTTCCTGCTGGAGTTGTTTGTTGGCATTTAATAACTCAGATGTACGCTCTGCTACCTTTCTTTCCAGTTCTTCCTTAGCTTTCTGCAGTGCCTCCTCTGTCTTCTTGCGATAGGTGAGGTCGTGGAAAATGCCTTGAATTATTTTTTTGCCATTTAATTCTATAACACTTGCGCTGATTTCTACAGGGATTTTGCGTCCATCGCTATAGCATACAAAAAGCTCCTCTGAAATCGCTTTTCCACTCCGGACATGGTCATGGAAAATCTTTTTATATCGCTCTGCCTCTCCTTTTGGATGGAGCTGGCTCTGGTGCATACCGATAATCTTTTCAGATGGTATGCCGATAAGCTGTCCCGCCCTTTTGTTTACGTAAATGATAACTCCTGTTTTTCCATCTGCGATAAAGATAGCATCATTAGCGGTCTCAATCAATTCGTAATATTTTTCCTCAACTCCGCTTAACTTTTTCTTTGCCCGCTTGCGTCTCGTTTTGCCGTTATTTTTCATCTTTGTTTATTTCCAGAAAAAGCAAATTAAAACGTTTAAACTATAACTCTACTTTATAAATAAATCAATAATAGAATTAAATATTTTTATATTGTTCGGGCAAGTTTTAAATGAGGTTATGGATAAGCCCGATAATTTTCAGATTGTTGAGATGGGTGCAATGATTGGATTTGTGGTGATGATACTGCTTGATGTCGGTTTAGGATAAAAGGTTTAATAAAACTCCTTCAGAACAGACTCTAATTTAGATAAATCAAAGCGGTATTTTACAAGAGTACTATCCCTGATAACAGGTATCCTCTCTTCCAAAACAGGACGACTATTTTTATATATTATTCCGATCGGGATCCGGTCACCCCATTCAAGTGCTTTCCTGAAAGCCTCTACCCTGTCCTCAGGATTATATTCAGGCTCTATGTGGTATACCCTTTGCCTGTACCATTCGTAGGTATTGATACTATTAAATGTCACACACGGCTGTAAAATATCAACAAGGGTAAATCCCTTATGTTTTATTGCCTCTTTTATCAACCCTTTAAGATGTAAAATGTCACCTGAATAACCCCTTGCGACAAAACTGCAGTCAAGGGCAACTGCAAGTGCCATGGGATTTAGTGGTTCTGAAAATACCCCGAAGGGCTGGTTTTTTGTCTTCATGCCCTCCATGCTTGTCGGCGATGCCTGACCTTTTGTAAGCCCGTATATCTGATTGTCATGCACAAATAGCTTTACATTTATATTTCTCCTGATTGTATGAATAAGATGGTTTCCGCCTTCACCGTAGCAGTCGCCGTCTCCGGCAACAGCCGCAACGAGCATTTCATGATTTGCAAGCCTGATTCCGGTTGCTACAGGCAGGGTTCTGCCGTGAAGACCATTAAATGTATTGCATCTTATATAATGAGGGAATTTGCCTGCCTGCCCAATTCCTGAAACGATAGTAAGCTGATGCGGCTCAATGTTCAGCTCTAACAAAGCATCTTTAAACGCCTTGAGTATCCCGAAGTTGCCGCATCCCGGGCACCACGCCGGTGTCTGCCCCTTATAGTCTTGCAGTATAGGCATTCAATTCTCCTAACAGGCTTTCAAGCGTAAACGGCCTTCCGTCATACCTGTTAATCTTATTCTCAAATTTATACCCTGTCTCTGCCCGCATAAGTCTGGCAAATTGCCCTGCGGCATTGTTCTCTATGCAGATAGTGAGTTTTGCTTTGGTCAGGACTTTTAGATAATCAAATCTTTCTGTTGAAGGAAAAGGATAAACCTCGCTGAAATGGAGTATGGCAATACTCCTGTTTTTTGAAAGTACATCAACTGCCTCTTTCATCACACCGTATGTTGAACCCCATCCGACAAGCACTATTTCGGGATTAGAATCACCATAAATCACAGGAGGAGCGATCTCCTCTCTGATTAACGGCATCTTTTTAAGCAGTCTTTTATCCACCATCCGAATCCTCGTCTCTGCATCTTCAACAATATGCCCTTCTTCATCATGTTCATCGCTGTCTGTTACAACAGGGTGTTTTGAATCTCCAGGGACGCCTAAAGGTGAAACGCCGCTTTCTGTAAAGGCGTGCCTTTTGTATTCTGAAAGTTTTTTAAATTCATCGCCCCTCAATCTGTAATCGCTGTATTTAATTTTCTTTAAATCAAAGGCATTAAATGTCCATGTTGCGTCAGCAAGATACTGGTCAAACAGAATAAAAACAGGTATCTGAAATTTCTCCGCAATATCAAATGCCTTGACTGTCAGATAAAATGCCTGCTCAGGCGTACCGGGGGCAAGGATAACCCTCGGGAATTCGCCGTGAGCGGTATACAGAACAAACTGCAGTTCAGCCTGCTCCGTCCTTGTAGGGAACCCTGTTGCAGGACCGGGTCTCTGCCCAAGGGCAATTACCACCGGGGTCTCCGTCATTGCAGCAAGGGAAAGCCCTTCAACCATTAAAGCAAAACCGCCCCCAGAGCTTGCTGTCATAGCCCTCGCACCTGCAAAAGAGGCACCGAGCACCATATTAATCGCGGCTATTTCGTCCTCTGCCTGCTCAACGATAATCCCATGCTCCTGTGCCCTGCCCGCCAAAAACTGCATTATCCCTGTTGAAGGCGTCATAGGATAACCCGAATAGAACCTGCATCCGGAGGCAATTGCACCAAGCCCTATGGCTTCAACCCCTGAGATTAACATTTTGGGCGTTGATACAGGCGCTGCTGAAAAAGAACACTTCAAACACTCCTTCACAGCATAATCATGTCCTGCCATCACAGCAGAAATATTTGCATTAATAACTTCATCGCCCTTTTTTTTGAATGTATCTTTTATAATTTTCAGGAGAATATCCAGTTCTATTCCGAGCATTCCGAGCACAGCACCGGTTGCAACTGTGTTTGCCATTAT
>JACROO010000117.1:0-30711 GCA_016214355.1 Nitrospirota bacterium
AAAACGATAGGTATCTTCTAAGACGGTTTTGTCGTTAATAACTCTTAACTTATTCTCTTCATTTAATTTTGCTATTGCTGACGAAACAGTTCTTTGCATACCAACAATACTTACCAAAGCCCCAAAAATTAAACGATTATTTCTTCCTATTATACCTGAACTCGCTGAACTAAGCTTCTTTTCAATCGCCCATTCAAAAACCTGAATATATTTAGCTGCAGATTTATCCCAACTTCTGTCTTCTGACTGAGCATTTCTTATAATAGTTGACCATAAAGGCTTATTTTGGAAGATATTCAATGCTTTTAGCACCGCGCAATGCAAGTCTCCAGCGTTGTCCGGGCCAAAAAGGAATCCATTACCAGTATTATTATAAGCATTAAATTCCCTAACCGTATCAGCCAAACCTCCGGTATATCTGACTATTGGTATACAGCCAAAAGCTAAAGCTACTAATTGAGCTAGCCCACAAGGCTCAAATTTAGACGGCATCAAGAATATATCAGCTCCCTTATAAATCATTTGGGAAAGCTTAAAGTCGCTGGAAACAAAACGAAAAGCTACTCTACCGTTCCAGTTAGTATTATTACTTAGTTTCTGTGCAAAAGATTCAACCTGAGAAAAATAATTATCGCTAGGATGCCCCTTGCCAGTAAGAATAAACTGAATTCTTCCTCCAGTTTCAATTAAAAGCCTTTCAATAACCTCCAATACCATTAAGTTATTCTTTTGAGAAGCAATCCTCGAAGTAGACATTGCCAATAGTGGAACATCATAATTTATTTCTAAACTAAATTCTTCTTGTAGTTTTTTCTTATGGGCATTCCTGTTATTCGAGTCATCTACTTGAGTTTTATCTATGTTAATACCATTAACAATCCCAACTACATCCCAGGCTCTATCACGCAATAACCCATCCAAGCCTTCTCCATATTCAGGAGTCTGTATTTCTCTAGCGTATCTCTCTGAAACTGTAATTATTTTCTCTGGATGAACTATCGCTCCTTTTACTAAACGAAACTCATGTGGATTGCGATTACATGCCAAACCAAACCAATGTTTATCTTCAATCCCTAATTCAGCAAAACGGTAACCAGGGAAAAGCCCTTGATGAAACAAATTATGGATACCGAAAACTCCAGCTGTATTATTAAAAAGAGGGTGTGTATTAAACTTTGTTTTAAGATATGTTGGGACTAAAGCTGCTGGCCAATCATTACCATACATTACATCCGGCCTACCTAGCAACCTTCTGCCACACAAATATTCTTTTGCCTTAAAAGTACCATCTGATAATAAGATTGCCTGACGTAATAAATCGCCTTCATAAATTCTACCAGCATAACCACAATTATCCTTCAAAAAGTATACGGGAACTCCTTGTAAATCACCTCTAAATATCTCGACATACATTTTTGTACTATATATCCACATCTCAAAACCACCAATATGCTCAAAGTTATCCTTATTAACATTGTCATATCCTAAAGTAAATAAGGCAACATTTACACCTTGTTGTTTCAATGCAACTGGTAAATAAGCACTGACATCCCCCAAGCCTCCCACTCTTGAATACATTGTATTTCAACCTCGCTCACTACTATATTTACAATTTCCTCTTGGTAAGCTTCATTGTTAACTATATCTATCTCCCCTTTATTTTCAATAATCAGGCGATTCATCTCTTCATAAGCAAGACGAACAAGCAAAGGGTCAGTAAATTTAGACTCTATCCATTCTGTATTACGAGTTCTCATTGCTAATTCATTTTCAGAGAATGGCGCTATGAATGCTACCGCGATATTCGGATACTTTGATTTTAATTTCAAGAACCAATCATACCCACCCTCAAGTATCACTAACTTCTTACCATTAAATATTGATTCTGAACCACGTATCTGCCGATTTAATCTCACTATTCCCTGATCCGTATCTTTCACTATATCTTTATCTGTATCTAAAATTATCCCTGGCCTATCCGCTCTCTCTATATCTTCACTATTAATTTCATCTATGTAGGGGAATTTTCACTCTTACCATCTTTTACCCTAGGTAAACGCGTATGATAAAGCATCAATTTGTCTATTAAACCAAAATATGCGCCTTCTCCAGGGGTAAAAGTTTTGTCCATTATTTCCTGCTTGCCTGTTCCAGGACCAGCTGAGTATAAAAAGAATTTTTCCTCTAACCCTTCAAATATCGCTAAACCCACATCCGTGTTGACCAACGGAGAAATGAATTCATCAGCTAATTGATTCGCGCTCATAGCATTAATTTTTGATTCACTGAGTTTATCAATATTCTTCAACACTGATATAATTGTTGGAGGCGCGTTCGTAGGATGCCCCTTCTGCACCATTAACCTTCTGATTGCCTCAAGTATGTTTGTAAAAAATATCTTCGCAAATCTTTCACTTAACTCACCTATTGTCTTTTCCATTTCTTCTTTAGTATATGCCCAAGAATTCACCAAAATGTTTTCCCCATAATCGTGCCTATTTAATATCTGTACCACACCTTCCAAAACTCTATTATACCGATCGTTTTCTGGATCACTCTCACCTGGCCCATATATATCACGCTTAATTCTTCTAAAAGGAATAACCCCTTCTCTTGATGACAGCCTGCGATCTACTTCATAAGCTAATGACCGCGCCATGCTTTCATCAGCAACATCTAATTTTGCCTTATTAAACACCGCCAACAAGTCATTTAAATCTAAAATAAATACTGGCAACTGTATCATGGACGCATTAAAATCTAAAACTACTATCTCTGCTTTTATTTTGGTTATTATTTTCTCTAAATTTGCCTTCACGGTTAAAAGTATAGATTCTTCAGCTCTTCTACATTCAGCTGGCTGGCTTAACTCAGTATTGACCTCTTGTAAAACTTCTTCATACCTAAACAATGCTCTCTGTCTTAATCCACTCTTATAGTATCCGTCTGCATCTTTCTCCGCATTCTCTAATGGATAAAGATACCTCAACTGTATGCCCTCTAGCGAATCCATCAGGATATAATCTATAACTGTCTCAGGAATGCAATCACTCAATTTAGCCGTACCCACTAACCTATCTTTTACCGGTGTATTATCCTTTGCATCGCTTAATGCCTTCCTGATTTGTTTTGCTGCTAAATCTGGATACGAAGATACCTTTGACAATTCAAAGAATTCACCAATATCCCAAATCTCTTTCATCCAGGCAAATGGCTTAATATCTTTGTTATAGTTAATATCTTCTCCCTTACGAGCAAAATACACCACTTGCACCTTAACTATTCCGCTTCCTAATGTCTCAACTATTAATCCTTTTTCACCTTTCTTGCCATACTCAGCTACTTTATCTGAACCAACTAAATACGCCCATTCAACATTTGGATTAGCCATGAATAACCAGATAAATGCTGCCATGTCCATGTTAAAACGCTGTAAATCCTGAGCTTTTGCCTTCGTTCCTAAAAGTTTCTTGGCCTCTGTTTCTGTTCCTGCCCAATTAATTTTTCCGGAGTCAACAAACATATCCACTGTTTGTTGACGTATATCTGTTACTCTTAACCAATCTCCCAAACCCGAGATAAATCTTACTGCCATCATTGCCATAGCATTCCTAATCTTAGCGCTTGCTGCATATGGCTTATCCGGAACAGTACCGCCATTAGCCACTAACACTAAATCCAACCCTTGACCAAGTATACCTGCTAATCCTCCTGACAAATGGCCATAATGCATCGGGTTCATTGTTCCTGGCTGCAAACCTACTCTAGCTCTTATTTCTTTTCTATCGTTCTCTGTAGCTCTTCTGGCTGCTTCAAACAATATCTTAGGATTTACTACCTCAACATTTACTTCCTTTAACACCTCTTCTATTGATGTAAGATATTTTTCCTTCTGTTCATCACTCATCTTGTAATATATATCAGACGCTGCAATTCTTTTTATTAAGCCTTGATGCGCATAAACTTTCACTCTATTCAAATAATGCAATACTATCTGCCGCGCAGTCACCCCAGAAGAAGCACTTTCCTGTTTACCAGTGATTCCTACTAAGGCTCCAAGGGGGGAGGAGGATGGGTTATTAATAGCGTCAACTAACTGTTCAAATATTGCTTGAGCAAATTCTTCTGTTAACTTAGAGATATTAGCCTCAATGTCTTCTGGATTATCTGCCCAAGTATTTACTAAGACTTTACGATATTCGTTACTTCTTCTTACCTGCTCTGCTGCTTCTTTTACTCTCTCCTCAAAATTCTTATGGTTAGTGGGCATGAAGTACTTATTCGGCCTACCGGAATTAGCAATGTCTTTCTTAGCCTGCTCATTTACTGCTCTTGCTTCATGACATTCCCTGTTATGTATCCTAAGTGCGGTTTCCAATGCTACGATATAAAACTCTGGATTAAGCGACTTTTCATTTAATTCTTCTCTAGAAAAAGGCGAGATAAATATAGATGCAACTTTATCTTTATATTGCTTTCTTAATTCTTCAAACCAGCCTAATCCGCCTTCCAAGATAACTAATTTATTTCCACCAAAGACTTGGTCAAGGCCTTTTACCTGATAGGTTTGGGTTTTTCCAGAGACTGGATCTATATAGGTATCTTCAAAACTGACTAGTGCTAAGCCTTGTAATTGGTTATTAACCAGGGTAGTAATGATCTTACCTTCTGCTTTAAGACGCAGTAAATGCTCAGAGGTACGGAAGTGGTAATTCTTATCCTGGGTTTCGTTAGGACGGATATCGCGGGTATGGAAGAGAACAAATTTAGCGATAAGGTCAGAGTAAAGCTTTGCAAATCTTTCCCAAACTTCTCCTTTACCTCCACCCGGAGGACCAGAGTAGATAACGAATTTGGCTATAGTATTAAATTTACTTAAGTCTATTTCCTTTAACAATTCAGCTAAAACCTTAGCTGAGTTAGCAGCTAAAGCCTGCTTGAATCTATCAATTAAAGAAGTTAATTCTGTACTGGATTTATCTGAAGCAATAATTTCATTAATAAGATTCTCAAATATTGCACGAGCAAATATTTCAGTAAGGCCGAGCATATGATTTTCAAATTGCCCAGCGTCTTCTACCCAAGTATTAACTATTACTGTTTTATATTCGCTGCTGCGCTTAACCTGAGTTGCTGCCTCAAAAGCTCTTTCTACATAGTTTTTCTGTACAGTAGGAGCAAATAATTTGCTTGGTGCCTGGCCTTTACTTATAGCTTCTTCTGCTTGCTGTCTAAAAGATACTGCTTCTTTACATTCTCTGCTGTGTATTCTAAGAGCTGTTTCTAAGGCAACAATATATTTTATCGGATCAAAAGAATATTCTGCAATTTCTTCACGGGAAAAAGGCGAGATAAATAAAGAGAGTATCTGGTCTTTATATTGTTTTCTTAATTCCTCAAACCAGCCTAATCCACCTTCAAGGATAACTAATTTATTTCCACCAAAGACTTGGTCAAGGCCTTTTACCTGATAGGTTTGGGTTTGGCCAGAGGCTGGATCTATATAAGTATCTTCAAAGCTGACTAGTGCTAGGCCTTGTAATTGGTTATTAACCAGGGTAGTAATGATCTTACCTTCTGCTCTTAAGTGGATTAAATGCTCAGAGGTACGGAAGTGGTAATTCTTATCCTGGGTTTCGTTTGAGCGGATTGGACGAGTATGGAATAAGACGAACCTGTCAATTAAATCACCATATAACTTTATAAACCTGTCCCAAACAACACCTTTACCGCCGCCCGGAGGACCAGAGTAGATAACGAACTTAGCTAATGTATTATAGAGACTAAGATCAGCAGAGCGAATGATTTGGGCTAATTCATCTGCTGTTTTTATAGTTGAAGAAGCTGCCGGAGGAGCACGCTCTTTAATCGGTGAAGAAGTCTTTGACTCTGGCTTAATATTTGCTGCCTGTGCAATAGCTCCGGTTGAAGAAGTTATCTTCTTTAAAACAATGCTTGCAAGCTTATCTAGTACTGACCTTGATACTTTTTTCTGATTATCTGGCTTAGTCTGCTCTTCTTGAATCTTACCTAGGATTTCATCGTAGATAGGTAATGCTTGTTTATGATTTTCTTTTTTAGCAAGGCCATCTGCTTCTTTTTCTCTAATTTCAAGTTCATATAAGAATAATAAGGTTTGGCTAGCCATTATATAGGTAAGTACCTTAGGTGAGATAAACTCTGTAATAGCTATTCCATCTATCTGAGCAGCTCCAGTAGTAAGGGCAATTCTTACCTTAGTTGCTGAGATATCTTCAAATGAAGGCTTAGGGGATCTCTTAAAAAATCCTGCATCATATTTTTCCTGCATCCAAGGATAAGGAATAATATTCTTTGCATAATCAATATCTTCACCGGTTCTGGCAAAATAGACTACCTGAATTCTTCCAGCCATATCTTGGCTACCTAAGGTATCAACAATTAAGCCTTGTTCATTCTTCTTGCCATACTCGGCTACTTTATCTGAACCAACTAAATAGGTAAATTCAACCTTTGGATTAGCCATGAATAACCAAATAAATGCTGCCATGTCCATGTTAAAACGCTGCATTTCCTCTTTGTTCTTGTAACCAAACATCTTCGCTGCCTGATCTGTACCAGCTAAGTGTAAATTACCCTCAAACATATCTACCACCTGCTGTCTAATCGGAGTTACTTCTAACCAAGAGGCTAATTCATCTTCTTCTGCTGCAAGACGGGCCATTTCATTCCTGACTCCAGCATCTGCAGCATATGGCTTATCAGGAACAGTACCGCCATTAGCTAAGATAACCATATCGAGGTTATTGGCAATGATTCCAGCTAATGAGGCTGAGATGTGGCCGTAATGTAAAGGATTCATTGTGCCAGGTTGCAAACCAATACGAGCTACAATATCAGATTTGTCATGCTCTGTAGCAAGCCTGGCTGCTTTAAAGAGAATAGCTGGAGTAATAACTCTTTCAAATTGCTTTGATTCTAATTTAGCCTTTTGAGATTCCTGGTCTAAAATAGTGTTGATTGCAGACAGATAATTTAATTTTTGAGCATCGGTCATGGCAAATCTTATATCAATAGGATTAAGTTTACGAATTTTACCAAAGGCAAATAATCTCTCTACTTCTTTAAGATAATCTTTAACTACGCCTAAGGCAGTCACCCCAGAAGAAGCACTTTCCTGTTTACCAGTGATTCCTACTAAGGCTCCAAGGGGGGAGGAGGAAGATGGGTTTACCGGGGAAGATCCTCCTTTGCCCTTTTTCTGCCCATCGTTAAATAATTTCTTACCGAATATCCCAAGAACTGAATCAATTATAAGACATGGAATAGCTAATAAACCATGTAAGATTCCTTTAGAATATTTTTCTCCCTTAATCCCAGCAGCTATAACTACCACAGGTAAAGCCACTGCTAAACCAGTACATACTAACGCTGGAAGCGCATAGATAAAATTATGGATAATAAATGCTGCAGCAGCACCGCCAAAAATTGAACCGGAAATCCAAGGCCTTGAATGCCCATTCTTCATAAATGGTCCAAAGATAAAAGCAAAAGGAAATACATAAAAGAACAGCTGACCGATAACCGCAAATGGATGCGCAGGAGAAAATAAAAGTGTAGCCAAAAGCAATACGCCCCACTTTAATGACTCCCTATAATCTTTAAATATTGTCCTAAATGGAACAGTCGCAAAAATAACGTCTTTGCCACCTTTTGTAAACTCACCACTCTTCCCTGTTAAAGCATCCAGTACTTTCTTACTATTGTTTGCAGTAAGAGGTAAGAATGTAAAAACTAAAGACCAGAATCTAGCAAAGTAAGCCAATAACCCCTTAACAAACCCCTTTTCTCTAATTAACGTTCTGATACCACCAACAGTAATAGCTTGCGCAAAAATATACTGTAGGCCGATAAAAACAAGCGGCAGAGCTAAATATGCAAACGGAGTAAACTGTAAGAAGAAGGCAAACAAGAATATAATCATATTATATCTTGGAATAAAAGGTTCATTAAAATAGTGGTGATCATTAAGTACTAAGCAAAGCTTCTCTGTCCAATGCAACCTATTGCTTCTTAACATTAATTGATAATGAGCCGATGAGAAATTATCCAAAACCAACCCACCAAATCTATTTACAAAAGAAGTCATAGGTTGATTCATTTTTTCTCTGCCTCTACCCATGGTAATCATCGGGGTCCAGTCTATCTTATACCCTCTCATCAACGCTTCAAGACCTGTGGCAGAATCTTCTATATTAGACATATAAACACCACAGCCCATCATTGCATGTAAACGAATTATCATCGGGCCATATAAACTAGGAGTACCAATTATTGCTTCAGCAAGAAGAATTCTTGTATTCCAGTTATTCTCTGCAATTGTCTGATCTTTGCTAGTCGGGGTCATACCTTCATCAGCAACCCTAAGGTCAGTTATCAAAGCACCTAAATCTTTTCTATTGGTAAATTCATAAGCAATAAATGGCATTAAGAAAACATCCACAGGGAATATAGTATGTTCCCAATCTGTATTAAAAATAACCGCGTCTTCTGCATCTATGTATTTACATCCAAAGCCCCAAGAATTCCCTTTGGCAGCCCACTTCTTGCCGTCTGGGTTACTATCTATACCAACAGCTATCATTGAAGAATTAATATCATTAACATCCCAGCTATTCGGCCCTCCACGACAAAACTCATCCATCATTACCTGAGCATTCCTTGGATTAACATTTCCGCTAATATCATAACTAAATATACCTTTATAAAATCTTGAAAGCTGTTCTTCTGTAGGCTCTTGACCTAAGGCGTATCTTAAGAAAACTCGATAAGCAAGAAGCGTAGAGTCTTGAACAAAGTTTATTGTTTTATAAATATTATCCACCCGATACGCAACCCATTGATGAGCCACCTGATTACTAACACTAGCAGCATCTCTACCTAAAGCTCTACTTAATATATCAATTGTATCTCTAAAAGAAAGGCCTGGGTTCATCAGAGTATTAACTAATGAATTTAAATTACTATTCCCAGAAAGTAAATTCCTTAAATAAACTTCAAACTCATCGCCAAAAGTATCTTTTAATAATCTAAATGTTGATTTGATATCGCCGTCATCTAATTTATTTACATTTATAAACGGGTTCTGGATAAAACCGGTTATCTTAGCAAATACAGGCAACAACTCCGCAGCTTCTCCTCTAACAATTCTCCTTGCAGCTTCAGCCATATCATCCATTGTACATTGATCGTATAAGCTAAGCTTATTAAAGAAGTCAACCACTTTCTTCTTAGCACGCTTTCTATTAATCTCAGGCAGCCTGCTTGCCCCTGAATTAAAAGCATTTAAAATTCTTTCTGCTTCTTGGGGAGTAACCAAATTATGCTGTAGCAATGTCCCATTAACCAGTATCTCTTCAAAAACCATCCTTAAATATGCATTACGTCTAACCATATTTAAATTTGCAGAATTAATTTGATTGTATGAATTAATTCTATTAAAACCCCAATTAGTTTCTACAGCTAAAGTAACTGCTTCTAATAACGGATACCACCATGCACGTACTGATACCAAGGCATTCATTAATAATATAGGAATTGCAAATACCCACCCTATGCTTAACATATTGCCCAATGAATAAACAATACACAAACCAATAAGCAATAAATTAGAAATAATCCACGCCGGCAAGAATAGAAATTTAAAGAACTTAATCTTAGTTAGTATCCGCTGACTACTAACATCACCAATATAGTTATTCCGCTCTCTCCAAATTAAAGATATATTTCTTAATAAGCCTGAAGAAATAAATTGTATATAAGGAGCGAATTGCCAAAGATCGATTGCCAAGAATAAAAATCCTGCAGCTAATAATATATTCATTGGCCAAACAGCAAATAATAAAGCAGAGACAGATAAAAACAAAGTAGATCCTGTAACAATATACTTCATAACCTTAATCAATCCTCTATCCTTTATTGGAAATTGAGGCTGCTTAATTCCCCTTAAAGCATACTCTTGCCTCAAGAAAGATCTCATATTGCAAAGAATATCTTCTACATTACTTCTTGCATCTGAGTTTCTGACTAGATTTGCCCTAACATCAGGAAGGAACCTTTGGAAGCCAAAATTAAACACTGGATCCAAGCCTCTTTCACTGCAAAACTCAAAAAATCTTCTTAACTCCCTATCACCAACAATAAAGGTTTCCGGAGTCATCTTCCTTTTTCCAGAACTATATTCACCCCACGCAGAAAATTCTCCAATTATCGCAAATAAGAACATGTACGCCACAGGTTCAATAACTAACCTTTCAGCACGACTCAAAATATAAGGCCTACCATCTACTGATGTGTAATCAAAAACTGGATCATTTCTTTCTGGCGCGCCTGCAGGATAAAAACGAGCTATCAAATCAGATGGATTCTCTCTATATAAACTAGCTAAATACTCAACAAATGGCCCATTCTGAATAAGCCAAGGCATAATAGTTGAAATACGATTACGGATAGAACGCTCTATCTGCTGGGGTGGATTAAACTCTAAAGAAGAGCTCGCTGTACCATTACCTACGCTTGCACGCCGGCTTCTATGTGTATTTCTGCCTAACCTTGAAAAGAAAATAGTAGAAATAAAACGAGTATAAATTAACAATGCTAACACAAGTAAAACTGGCACACCTATAACACCTATAGCAACAATAACTACTGTAGGCTTTATTGTTCCCCTGTCACCTGCGTCAGTAAATAAATTATGCAACCAATCATTAACTTTATGTTTTGAAGACAGGACACCAAAATACTCTTTCATTGCTCCAAATAAACTTCTTTCTTTATAAGATTCATTCATATACGGAATAAATCTGCCCTTCTTTATAAATATTTTCTCTCCATTAAACAGATAGATTCCATTTCTTTGCGCATACCCATTGGCTATTTCTTCTGAAACCAAATTTTGTGAAATACCGAGTTGCTTAACCTCGCTGCCATCAACAAAC
This sequence comes from Nitrospirota bacterium, assembly GCA_016214355.1. Classification (GTDB taxonomy): domain Bacteria; phylum Nitrospirota; class Thermodesulfovibrionia; order UBA6902; family DSMQ01; genus JACROO01. The sequence continues at coordinate 10,977 of JACROO010000117.1, forward strand.
TCGGCTATATTATGCTTAATACCTCTCCAATCGGAAGCAGCTGTTAAATCATCTTTGCTATAAACCCACAAGTGCCCATGCTTAGGTTTACCGACGGCATCTGTTAATGCAACAACAAAGTGTCTGAAAAGTGACTTTTCTTTGCCATCTGGCAACACCATAGTAGTTAATAAAGGGAGACCTCTTTCGTCAAAATACAATTTATTAATATTATAAATCTGCCCTTCGGATAACTCACCTAAACCCGGCTGGATTTTCCAATAACGCCCGCGAATTAATTCATAATATCTTCTACCGTCTAAACGCAGGGCCATGCCACCGATTGACTTACGATTCCATCTGCTATCATTCACATCATAAACCATCAAGGTAAGCTTGCCGCCATTTACCAGCGCAAATCTCAAATTATAAACATGTGCCAGAGCATCATCTTTATCATAATTCTCAGGATATCCGTCCAAACGAGGTTCATATTCATAAGTATAACTTTCCTTAGGAATACCCAAATGAATCGGCCCGACCGCCTCTAAATATGGCAACACCACTCCGGCACGATTCAAAGTGCGACCGTCTTTAATCGCCACTAACACGCCGCGTCCGTCATTAACCTCATCCCTGACACTAATAATAAAATCAAAATTAATTGCCGCAGGCCCCTTAGCTACCAGCAAATCATAATTGCTGTGCTTGGCATCCTGCCCAGAAAGCACCGCACCTTTATCAAGGCTAAAAAATCCTTCTTTTGTACGATGAGGTATGAAGCCGCGCGGATCAATAATTGAGAATGGGTCTTTTGGATTTGCTCTTGTGGTTTGAGTATATCCACTAATAACCTCGTTGCCACTCTTATCTACTGTACCCAACAAACTATACGAAGCCACATTACAGCTAGCCAAATCAACATCATAGAATAAATACACCTTCATACTGCCAGCTGGCATACTGTAAACACCTTTATTCCATTCACCAAACCATTTCTCAAGCGCCATACCAGAAAGATTAACTATTTCCAGAGAATCAAAAACAACCCTCTCCCCCTGATACACAAAATCATTGTGCACAACAAACGAGATTCTTTCACCATCAATACCTAAAAGATTGCCAGCTGGTTTCTGTGCAGAAAGAGGAGCAGGAATAATTTCGTATAACTCTGAAGTACTAATCGTAACAGCATCTTTATGAATTTGCAGATACCTAATTGTCAGCGCCCTATTGCCATTAGCTCCCAAACTAATATTGCTAATAGTTCCAAAACCACCAGCAACAGGCCTATACAACAAACCTTCCAAACTCAATGGATAAGTTACAGAAGACAATGGAATTTCTTTTGCTTTTAGTTTTCCTGCACAATAGAACTTTCCGTCGGCTTTGTTTGTAAAATCGCCATAAGTAAATGCTGCTAAAGTATGATATATGAAGTTATCGTCTAATGCTTTTAATAAGGCTGGGGCGATGCTCTTAGCGTTATAAAGAGAAATTACATCATTTTCTGTAATTTGTTTACCCGGAGCATATTCACCTTCATATTTGGCAACCAATAACCCCATATTATCTCTAACTTCCATGAAATAACGCGAAGGTAGAAGATTTCTGATTAAGATTACCTGATAATCTTTAAGCAAAGCCTGCTCAACCATCACACCTAGAGAAAGAACCTTTTGTGTAATAGCGTCTTTCTTGTAAGCAAAATCAATACTTCCAACTGCCTGCTTAAGATGAGAATTAATTAAAATTACACTTGCCCTAGATTTACTTAAATTAATACGCAAGCACTCCATCCAAGATTTTGTATCCACACCAAATAATCTAACTAAATTTCCAGCAACATCAATTTCATGAACTAATAAATAATTTAAGTCAATTGTCTTATATTTAAATTGCTCTTCTCTGATTTCCACTGCGTAACCCTGAATGCCTAATTCTGACAAAAGCCTGTAGTCATTCTTGCCTGCTGTATTAGCAAAATAATAAATACGCTTGGTAAGCAAATTATCTTTATACCCGTTTTTAGTGCGGATCTGCTGAGTTAAGAGCTGTGCGGATAACTCACCAAAGTCAACCACAGCAACACCAGATGCTGGAACAACAATATCATCGCCACATGCCTCTCCTTTACGAATAAAGAATTGCACCAACTCAATACCAAACTCAGAATCAACGCCGTAGATCTTGACTACTTTTCCAACAACATCATTGCCGGCGACATCCTGGGTTACTGATCTTCTCTCCCAAATCCTCACATCTCCGGTAGATATATCAACAGTTGTAAATGGAGGAGTAATACCTTTAAAGAAAAATTCTTTTGGAGTAACTGCCAGCCTATGCGCAACACCTACTTTGGGGCCAAGAGTAGGATAAGTTTTATCTGAGCGGGTAATTTGACCTTCATAAGAAAGAATATCATAATCTTCGTCTTTTTCAAAATCGCCAAAAACAATTTCTTCTGCCTGCGGATAAGCTCTCCAAACAGGAACACCGCGGCGGTTTGCTTCAATAACCATTAACCTGCCAAGCTTATATTTGCTCAAGAACAAGGTACGACGGCCTCTTAAAGTATAATCAATTAAAGCTCCAGTCTTTAATTCAAACACAGTGTCTTTAATAAATACATCTTTACCTCTCCAAATACTCTTTAGACGCGCTAACTCTGCATCATAATTCATGCCATAGGCATTCAAGTAATTAGGTTTACCCACAATTAATATCTCTGGACGAGATTTTTCATCCACATACCAGAAACCAGGGACGTCTTCTTTGTTGCGGATATTTACAACCTCCATACGCCCTAATGCATCAGGAGGCATTATCTTTCTAACTATTGCATTAGGATCACCTTTCAAACAAGTAGACCAGAAGAAAGTCTCAACAGGAGCATCCATTGGAGTGTTCAACCTCATTATAGCTCCATTCCTTAATCCAATAGAATATTCACCTGATCTCTTACTAACAATCGTCGGTATTCTTGATTTTCCGGCAATCATCGCAGTTGCAGGAGGCATGGCTAAACCGTAAGGATTCGGTGCGCCCCACTGACTAATCATTTGGGTATAAACAGGCTTGGCTGTACCATTTTCTCTAATCCAACCATAGCGATCTTCTTCGCTATCAACCTTGTCAACTTTACCCGCTCTTGTCATATCATCCTTAAAGGTCATAAAGGTAACACTTAAGCCATTAGCTTTAATCGCATTCCATACACTAGTAGTTAACTGACGTTGTGAATCTTCTGTCCTGCCAAAAGAAGAGTAACCAGCTTCTGACAAATACATGGGAACAGAAACACCTGCTTGCCTACAAGCTGCTTGCCACTGGCTAAACACCACGCCAACCTCAGGACGATATGAGTTAATACCAACTAAATCAACTCCTGTATTAACTGCCATCCTAAAATTTGATGGTGTATCAGCAAATGCTGTAGAAACCACTGCATTTGGGTCTTCTCCATGCACCCGAGCAGTAACAGTTTTTAACAAATTGAACCAATGTGGCAATTGTTTGCAAGTCCAATGATAATAATTATTCTGATGTTCAAATTCGTTACCAAACTCAAAGATTACTTTATATTTACCTTTCTTAGCTGCGGCTAAAACTTCCTTAATATAAGGCATATAATTATCATCTTCAATGTTCACCAAATCTTCGTCTTTAACATTCCTGATATCCATTATGTCATAACCCCAGAATTGGGTAAGCTCATCATAAGCAGCGAAGTTTAAAGGAATACTGATAATCATTACCTTAGTCGCACTTTTTTCAAAAATCTTATCCAAGAATTTCACTGGAACAGGATAATAAGTACGCTGCGCGTTACCAATTAATTGTAAAATATTTCCTTCAGTAAAAGTCTGGGCATCTAAAGTTAAACCGTAAAATGGTTTTCCGTCTACAGTAGGCTTTAAACCATGTCTTAAATCTAAGACTGGCTCAACAGGAGGATAAGCAAAGGCTTCAGACGGGCTAAATAAAGAAGAAACTAAAGATAGTAATTTTTCAGTAAAATTAATTTGCTTATCAGCCTCATGGCGGTTAATATCACATTCTGCTGGAGCTGCAAAAGCTTCAGACGGGCCAAAGAAAGAAGAAACAAAAGATAACATTCTTTGTCCAAAGGTTAAAGGATGAGTTGCAACCCGCTCAGCTTGAACCGGAATAACTAGTAATCTAGCATCAGATAAAGCTTCATTGCCTAAAGAAGCATACATTTCAGTCTTATTATGTAAAATATCTGAATTATCAGTGTATGGGCGGTAATATTGCTGTTCAGCTTGCTGTGCTTCTATTCGATCCTTTTTCCTAAGAAATATATATACCCCTGCTGGCGTTGTTGGTTTAGCATCTCCTGGAGTAATATCGCCAAAACCAAAATGTGATTCTGCCCAACGAAAAGCTGCCACAAAATCAGGACTATATGAAACAACAACAGGATCTTCTTTTCCGCGTTTAATCATTAAAGTACTCCAGCTAATTACCCTCTTTACACGTGTGCCTAATAGCTCTGAATAAACATATTCAGTAACAACACGAGAATTATTTGCTGGATGCGGCGCGTTAACTTCCGGCAACACCTTAACTTTTCTTATATCATCCCGGCGTAGATCATACGCAATACTAATATTCCCTGTATCTTTTGTATGGAAAAATGCAAACTGCCAGCCCTCTTCTGTAGTAAGAGGCTTAATTGTCAAAGGTATTTCTTCCACATGGCCTGAATAATGATACCTAACATGCGAACCTTCCCCGGGATTAAGATATTCTACAAGATATCTTTTGCCATTACCATCCTGGCCGCAGAATACACCATCTACTAACAAAGGCCTTTTCTTAGAAGCAGCAATATAAGCTTTGCTGTCCTGAGTTTTCTTAGACAAAGGCCTATAAATATCTTCCTCATCCCCAGGCTTAGATTCCTCCAAGCTAAACCCGGCTTTGCCCTCAGCTGCCACAACAGGCAATTGAGCAATACGCGCCTTGGTTACCGCCGGCAGATCATCCAACGTCGGCACATACACTACCTGCCCGCCAAGCTCGATCAATTTAGCAAAACTGGTTTTATTTAATATATCAATGTGTTCCACTGCCTTTTGTCCTATATCAATAATCATCAATTTGCCGTCATCGCCTCTAACCTTCATTAAAACATTGCCGTCTTCATCACGCACACCATACAGTCTTTGCTCGCGGACAATCTGGGCAAATTCATCTTCAGTTAATGCACGGCCAGCATCATAAATCATACCGCCATTTTCCAATCCCTCAGTAATCCACTTTAAAGCCTTTAAGCCTAAGTCTACCACTGCAAAAGTATTACCGTCGGGCATAATCAACATCTGATCAGCATCTTCATCCACAACGAGTTTATTTGAAGAAGACAACTTAGCATTCAAATAAACTTTGCGCTTGGAATCTAATAATCTCACTGTTAACCACGGGCCTTCACGCATAATACCAATTTGCGCAAGCTGGGCATCAGTTAAATCGCCAAGCCTGCGTAAACGCTTATAATCTGCGCGGTCAAACTCAACCGGAGTTTTTCCAGGATAAATCTTCATACCCCATTCACCCATTAAAGGAATATTTCTATATGACTTCGGAGAATAAATAACATTGTAAGGAATTCCATCAACAATCATAACGTTGCGCTCAAAGAACCGAGGAGCCTGAGGATAAATTACATTATTTGTTGAGGCTGGATTATGCACACCATAAATATTTAACCATTTATCAAGCCCTGCTCTAACTGCACCTTCACTCTCAGGATGAATCACAAACGGCTCTCTTACTTTTTTCTCCTGGCGCCATCTTAATGCCGGGCCAAAAATTGCCTTAACACCCCAGGTTCCGTCACCATTAGGAATAACCGCATCCATCCTAAAAGATGTAGAGACAAGCGGAAGCTTTTTAGCTTCAATAGAAATTGTATAATATTGTTTGCCGTAGATATTCTGTTCAAGGCCGGTTTTAATTTTCACGCCCTTGGGCAAGGTAAAATCCAAAGAAACCATAAATGTTTCTGTGGTTACTTCAGCCTGCATGCCTACTGGCCCGGTGGTATAATTTGCTCCGACTCCAGGCAATACTTTCTCAAAACCAATTCTTTCCGAAGTATCTTTTAACCAAGCCAAAGAAAGATAAACACCCTTCTTGCCTTTGTCATCTCTATAACCAATACGCGCACCGCAAGAAAGCAATGACTCGTCAATCTTAATTTCAGAAACCAAACTCTGCGGCTTTTCTCCGCGGGAAATACTCTCCCAATCCTGCCAGTGGAAAACTTGCGTCTGGTTACCAAATACTCCAGTATAACCTGCCTGTAGTTCTGTATAAAAACCTCTGCTTAAATCACGATTTATAGTTAAATTATGGCTGGTAATGGTATTACCGCTACCACCAGTTTTAGAATCTACATAACCAGCAATTTTATAATCTGTATAACCAGAATAAACCAAATACATCTTGTCAGTAGGCGTAATACCTAAGCTCTCAAAGAAAACCAAACGGTACTCTTTATCTTCAATTAATTCTCCACCCTGGCTCTCTGGCCCAGTAGCAAGATAACGCAACCTCTTAACAAATTCCACTCTTGATACAGAAACCCACTTATCTCCTTCTTTCTTTACTATGGCAAACACACCACCTGCCTGCGGCCTGCCGTCAGCCTTATTCTCCCCTATGCCCCAAACACCCAAATCAATATCCGCGCCAAACACGCGAGTCAAGCCCTGGCTAAAGATAATATTTCCAGTAGAACCATTATCTACAAAAGGCACAAAGTTGGTATGCTTGTCATTCATCGAAACAGTTTCATCAAGTTGAGCTTCAGTCATAACAAAAGGCACTGACAAGCCTTTTCTTTCAGCAGCAAATTTGTTAATCTGCCCGGCCACAGCCATAACCACGCGTTTCTGGCCCATTAACACTCTTTTTTCCTGCATTACCTTGGCCATTAAATCATTGATTCTGCCCAATGACTGACGGCTTTGCTCTTTAGAATCAGCATATTTATCCAAAGCATCCATAATCACCATTACTGCTTCTTTACGCCAAGTTAAATATGTTTTTGCTTGTTCCAAAGAATACATTCTTATATTATTTTCTGCATCCAAGCGAGCAATAAAAGCGTATTCATCAGGAATTAAGATTGTTTCATACTGATCAATAATCCCGGCATAATACTCAACCTTAAACTGGTTCTGGTCTTTAAATGCCTGTTCTAAATCTCTCTTATACTGTGCCAGCTCAGCTGTATAAGCAACAATTCTTGCCAAAGCTGCCGGCCTCCAGGAATTTCTGATGTCTATTTCTTTTTGTAAATCAACCATGGTTTGGTCAAGGTTTTCCAATAAATCGGAGTTACTTACTTTCTTTTTACCGCCCATTTCAATTTCTATCTGCCTTCTCCAGAATTCAAGGCCGGCAGTTAAATCAGAATAAAATCTTAATTTATCCTCCACAGTAACATCAGTGGCTATGGCTTGATAAATATCGCTAAACCCGCGCAGTTCGCGGCGCATCTGCATCAACTTAAATACTTCATCCCAATACATGCTAGTTAGCTGTGCTAAATGCTCGCTTGCTCTTTCCTGGCTTTTTCTATCTGCATCCACAAACGGCCTATCTCCCTCTAACACAGGAGCCATTTCGCCTTCTTTTACACCAAAAGGCTCAACAGCAAGCCTGCCAAAATCATTTTCAACCACAGCTTCATTGGCTAAATAATCATGGTCCTTGGAGAATTCCACAATCCCAGTACCCAGCGGATTTGCTTTTTCGTCATAATACCAACGTAAAGCTGTTCCCGGAGTTAATATTATTCTTAAACCATTATCAAAACCAATCTCTTTGGTTTCTCCAACAATTTCAATATTATGCAGTTCTTTTTTATCGTAAATAAACTGGGTCGGCACCTTTACTCCGGTGCTATAAACTACCGCAAGCGGCACATCTATTTCTTTCTCGGCAATAACCAAAATCTTTTCTCCATCACGCTCAACATATCTTGTGCCGGCAGAAAGAGTAATTTCTCTTCTTCCGGACTTAAATTCAAATTCTTTCTGGGCAGTTTTAATTTGCAGATCTTTATCATTAAGCTGAATATCCACATTATCACCGTCGAAAAGCACCGCGAATTTATGCTTTCCGGTAATGCCCATCTCCATTGCCCAACGCATTAATGCCAAGTTAAGAGAAGGCATTTTAACATTACCAGTATAAGGATTAAGCGGCAGGCCTTTACCATCATAGGCAACCGGAGGAATATCTTTTTCTCTTCTGACCTCAAAAACCTCACCAGTTACCGGATCAACCTCTGCGCCAAATTTACCTTCCTGAATAGAATTAACATAGGTACGCGCATAATTTAACCTTAATATAGACGGTAGAACAATTGCTTCTCCATCATGCATATACCAATTAACATCCTGCAAAAATTTCTTGGTTTCTTCCCTAAACATCAGGGTTTCAGTAATAATCTCATAAGTCTTTTTTGCAAGATTGTGCCTTACGATATATTGATACTCTCCTTGGCGGGTGGCAAAATAAACCAGATTCGGGTCCTTATTAAAGAAGGCAGTGCGATAAGCCGAAAATTGCTGCAGGCCAAGAAAAACAATAGCATCATATTTTTCTTTGCTAAAAGGCGATTTCCAATGGAATAATCTAGATATAAAATTAGTTACTTTCTCCCATGGAAAATCCACGCTTACCGGAGTCACAGTTTCTTCTGAGCCTTTAATTACCTTCCCTGTTTTTGGGTCATACTGCATGTTAAGCAGTGCCTCTGGCCAAGCAGCACTTAAAACATACAAATCAAGAGCTTTGCCAGTTAATTTCATGATACCGCCGCGCTCTTTTAATTTGGCCATCTTAGGAGCAGAATAAAGATCAATCATCGCATCCATAGTAGCCAATGTACCAATTATGCTCCAACCCTTGCTTAAACCATAAATATTATTTAACAACGACGGAATTGCTCCATATTCTCCACCTAATTGCAGGCCCATGCCAAAATTACAATCATCGCCAAATAATGGAAATGAACCAATGCTCTGTGAGAAAAGCGAATTAAATAACCCGCCCGGGGTAATAGAAATAACCGGAGCAACAGACAAGAGATCCTGATCTTCTCTCTCAGTCAGATTTAACAAATTCTTGCGCATCTCTTTTACCCACTGCTGAGCGCCGTAAAGGGACCTGACCATATCAAATACTGCATATTCAGCCTGCTTTAAACGATAAGTCTCCTCGCTAAAACTAAAACTCTTCAGCATCAAATCAAGATTGCCAGCATTAATCCGCGCGCCAGAGACGCTAGAGAAATGAGGATTAAAGATATTCACACCTGACTGGGCCAGTAAATTCCAAAGGCTTGAGACCAATGCTCCCCCGCGTGCTGTAGACCAGCCAAAGTTTGTAGAAGCATCTGGCTCAGAAGCATACTCCAATACCCCATTTACACTAGCCTTATTCAGTGATTCTAGCAAACAGGCGCGTAGTTTTTCTTTACCTGTCTTAGCCGCAGCCAAAGCTGCAAAACTAGTCCATTCAAAAGTTACTACCGGATCAACATCTAATCTTGTCCTGCCAAAAGGAATACCTTTAACCTTAACCTCTTCGCCTAGGCGCATATAATCAACCCCGACGATCTGGTCATTAATAAACTGCATCATATCTTCCCAAGAATAACCTTCAATACTTATATCTGCAAGAATCGCCCATGAATTAAGGTCATTAGCATAATCTGTATCCCAAGCATTACTATCAATACGGTATCCAACTTTTAAATACCCTTTTCCCGGAACATAAGCCGCAGCCAAATAATCCACTAAACCATTACGCACAATCTTATAATCAACATCTCCAGTCAAAGAATACAAGTGGTTAAATGCTGCAAAAGCAGAAATTTGATGCTCAGTAGAAACTACATCATAACGATAGTCTTTCTTATCATCAGTAAACCTGAACACGGTCATATTATTTACACTTGTTAACAAATGCTTCTGCATAAAGCTTGCAATATTCTCGGCAACATGACGGTATGCATCATCTCCGCTTACTCTCTCATAATTACATAAAGCAATAACCATATGCGCAAGCGGGCCGGTAGATTTATTTTCTATATTACGCAAATCAGAAAGATTAAAGGTGTTGTGGTAGCCATTTTTGCCATCGCCAAAGAAGCGGGTAAAAAGCTTTAATAACTCTGCGGCTTTTTTATGTTCACCGGCAAATGTCAAAACATTAATATATATTGCCAAGTCATATAAATAAGTCTTACCAAACTCTGCCGGGTCTTCGGCATAAGAAGTAGGCATAAGCTCGAGCAATCTCTTACGCTGAGCATCGTATAAAGAAATCTTTAAATATTTTTCATACTTCTCTTGTTTTTTCTTTAATTCAAATTTGCTTTTCTCAACGCGGATATAAGCAGCTTTTCTGGCAATTATAGTTTCTAGGGCCATGATCCGCTTTAACATTAATTCTTTCTCTTTTTCAAAAGCACGGAACTTAGTCATAAACGGCCAGAATTGCTCAAAAAGCCACGGCTTCGGGCCTTTTATCAAATGTACTCTTGCTTTTAATGCCTCCAGATCCCTGGAAATCGGAATAAAAGGCGCCAAAAGCACATCCACATTTTGAGTAAGATCCAGATATCCTGGGATCCTACGCTCTAAAGCAGCTAATGCCTGCGGCACGTCTGTTAATTGAGTAATGCCTGAATAATTAGTTGGGACGTAAGGAATCTTCTTCGCTTTTGGAGTTCTTGTTACTTCCTGGGAAGCTGGGACGACTTTTGCAGGTTGCGGCTTGGCTGTTTCAGCAGGCGCTGTTTTACCAGACGCAGGAATCTTAATTTCCTTGCCCGGGAAAATACGGTTTGGATTAGCGCCGATTACACCTTTATTGTAAGTATATAAAACATGCCAATCTATGCCATATCTAATGGCAATCTTGGAAATAGTATCACCGGATTTAATTGTATAGGTAATATCTGCAGGTGCAACTGGTGCTGGACGAGGAGCAGCTACTGGATCAGGCCTTCGTGCTATTGGAGCAGGCGCAGGAACTGCCGCGGGAACTCCTGCGGCAAAAGCTTCATTAGCGCCTAAAGAATTAAAGAATAATACCGAGGCTAAAGCAACTGCTTTGGCTTTCTGGCCAAAGGTATTGTTGGCTTGCGGCTGAGGCGGAGCGCGCGGCATGACTGCATCTACCGGAACTGCGGTTGGTGCTTTCACAGCTGTAGATGCTGGTGAACCTTCTAATACCTGAGGCACTGTAATAACTTGATTATCTTGCGCTGCTGCATGCTGTTCTTCCTTTTGTTTAATCTGCTCACGAATATCAATACTTGCCGCAGGCTCGGTTACAGGTACTGCAGGCTTCTCTCCCTTAAGCACTGCTAATTCTTCATAAGCCTGCTGTAAAGCTGTTTCTCTATACATTTCGGCATACTGTAAAGGAATATTGCCAAAACCCTGCGCGCTTAATTCTGCCATAAATTCTTCAGTGGTAGATGTCTTTAACCTATCTAATTTTCTTAAAGCAAGATTCAATTCTAATGCATGTTTTTGCTTTCTCAGTACTTCCAGCCTCTTAGCATCTTTTTCCGCATTTATTGCCAACTCAATCAATGCTATCCTGCGGCTAATCTGGCTATCCTCTAATTTCTCCTTGGCACCGCTGTTTTCTTTAAGGAATTCTTCCTGCAAATCAAGATCAGTAATGCGCGCAAGAATCATTAATCTTTCTTTTTTAACTTCATTTGATTCAGCTAAAGCCTTAAATTTATATTCAATCCCCATTAACATAAGCTGGCGCACTCTTTCACTAATACCATCCTGTGCCTTAACTGCTCTCACAGAAAATGCGTAACGGATATTTAATAACACCTGCGTATTTTTATCTGCACCAAGCCCGGCAACAACCTCATCAATACTTGCTGACCTTAATGCTATTCTCAAATCCTCGCCAGAATTAATACGCAGACGATAAACTCTTTCCAATGCCCTGATTATATCGGATCTGTTGGTATGTGATAAAATTCTATTAAAACTTAAGCGGCCTTCAAAAGATTCTAAGAGCTTTAATGTTTCAGTTTTATCTAAGGCCTTATCAGAAACAGGTTTTCCTTCAACCATAATAGCGTGAAAATCATTTAAGCTTAAACCACTAGGTAAAAGATGCCCATCTTTATCTTTTAATATCTGGCCATTTTGATAAAAAGGATAAAGATTGTATGCTGTGGCGAATACGCCGGGTTTTTCATTGCCACTAACCAAAGAATATGTAAATTCTGTCAAATCTGCTTCGGCAAATTGATTAACTGAATTTAAGGCATGTGATCCCCAGCTAATTGCACCATTCTCGCCTTCAAGGCTTCTGCCAATAATATCCAACTCTTTACCACCCACATGTTTTAAAATTGGATGCTCAGATAAAAACCCGCCTGACGCAATTACCGCATTAATTTCTGCACCAATGGTCCACATATAAAGCATACTGGAGAAAAACTCTCCAGATAAACTTACCCACAAATTCATATAAGGATCCGTAAAGAAAGCTTTCTTAGTAATGGATTGAGCAACATACAAACCTAACCCTAACAATCCAATTGGGAACAATACCGGGAACTTCAACATTAATACAATCGGCGCAACCACAGCCAACAATACTGTTACAGCAATCAAATCAGAAGTTAAATATAACCACTCTCTGCTTACATTCTGCGGTACATTCTCGCCTAATAGCGTCCTTAATACTCTTTCAAATATACCGTTACCCAATGCTCCACGAGAAATAATATACCTTAAATCAGCCTTTGCTTTTTCTCTTACTGTCTCATCAGGGCTATTTAAGGCCATATAATAATGCATAGTGTCAATCTTTATATTACCTAAACGCATTTCTATAATTTTATTACGGATACTTCCTAAATTAATTACCTTGAGCCCAAAGACAATAGCAACAATTCCAAAGATATCCCCGGCTAAATAATTAAGATGCAAGAGGTTAAAATACTGCTCAAGGAATTTTAACCCCATTGCAGAAAGTAGAGAATTGCTGATTGCATCCCCTAAGATTACAGGCGCCAAGGCATGGCCCAACACGAAACTCAATAATACCAATTGCATTCTGCCAAAGAAAAATCTTGTAACGGAAGACAACACCGGAAAAGCAATATTTAGCCGAACAAAGAAAAACTCAATATGTAGCTTAATCTTTCCCAACCAAGGCATATTTAAGTGCTCGGCAGAAAGCCTTTCTTCCATTTCATTGATAAATTCGGTTTGCTCACCAGAAAGCTGGCCATTCTGATATTTCATCACTAAGCCGGCTCTTTCTGCGTTATATAATGCGCGGTCAAAGAAGAAATTACGTAAAACATTCCAAAGATAGGGCATGGTATAACCAACTACAAAAGCAGTAATTAAAAACTGTGCAGTAATTACTCCTGAGGTTAACACCACTGCCAACGACAAACCAACATAAAGAGCACGTGTCTTTAAAGAATAATGACGAGTAATAAACAGATCCCAGAAAGAATGCCTTTCGCTCAATGTCTTCTGGGTATGCCCACTTTCATGTGTCCGCTGCAAGGCTATAATTCTAGATAACGAGAGCGAGAAAGCTAATCTTAACAATTTAATGCCGCTATATTTCACACCGTGCTTGGTTAAAAAGTCTGCCGCTAAAATATTACTTAAACCAAGCATAATAAATAATGAAGGTAGTAATTTGGCAATCAAACCAGCACCGATAACTAACGGGCTGATTTTTAATCCAGCGATAATAAGGAAGGCGCCAATTCCAATAGAATAAGCTGCAGGAAGAACTCCTTTAACAGCGTCTATTGGTTTAATTTGGGTTTGCGAATTCTTAACAATCTTTCGCGCAGTAAAAGCAGCATACAACAGAGTAGCTGATATTACAGGTAAAATAGTAATTAAAACAGGGACAACAGCCTTCAAACCAGCAATATTAAGCACAGATAACAAGCATGCTACCAAAGTAATCTTTGCACCATAAGAAACTAAATTCTTAACACTACTGGACGAACAAGTAGTAACCAAACTTCCCACTGGCCCGGCGCGCACAAGGCCTGCTTTGGCCACATACGCTTCGGTAATATTATTCTGCGCATTTACCTCAATAGCACTCGAAGCTCCTTTTAATCCGCTTAAAGTCTGAGTTAATACCGCACCTTCTTTCTTAAACCCAAACTTCTCGAAGAAAGGCACTATCTCAGGCTTGGCTGAAACCACAATATTAAAATCCAAATTTATATTACTCTGCAGGAATTTTTCTTCCTTTAAGAAATCCTGCATCCTTCTTAAGAATTTTAGAAGCATTACCGGGCCGATGCCATCGCCCTGCTTCTGGGTAATAATACCAAAACTAAGCACAAGAATCTCCTGAGTCTCTTCTCTATATTTATAAACAATTGCACCTATCGGTTTTTCTTTAGATTTGCCCTCGTCAATCCCTACTTCGTAAACAAATAATACTTTTATATCAGGTGAGCTCAAAATGCTGTAAATCAAGCTCTTAGAATACCCAATTTTAATTAAAGTCTTATACAACTTACTATCTTCCAATGCCTGAATGTTTTTATTTCCTAAGGCAGCTGCAATCTGAGGCACTTCTCCTTCTTCAAGGGTTATCTCTGCAGAGAATATAGAAGGATGCACAAATATAGGCATATCAATAGCGCTCTTTAAGTTTTCTGCAAAACCATCCATTATCTGCTTAATCCTCTCTACATACGCAGCGATCTTTAATAACTTATGTGTTTTAACATAAACAGGTATCATATTCAGCTGTGTCCTGATTAAAAGCAATAATTCCTGTATCAACTCGGTCTTAATATTTTCCCAAGTATCATCTGTTATCTCTACCTGCCTTGAACCTGTGCTTACCTCTCTAAGCGATGGCACCAACAGCACAAAGTCACCAGCAGAATCAGCTACCACAGGCGCATCAAGCGCTAAAACCTCGTCTATAAACTTCTGCATTGCAGCACATGCTTCATGAATAAATTCTGAGCCGACAGATTCGCTCAAGCCATTCAAATTCTCTTCCAGCATATTTGCACCACAAATAATTCCGTTAAGATTATTACTTATAATATGAATCAACGATCTGTAAAATGCCCTGATTAATTTAGCTGAGGTCAACTTTACAGGCAAAATTGACAGAGGACTGCTGGAAGACTTACCAAGATCAGTATTACCAAATCTTGTATTAAAATGAATCACCGGCCTAAACATCTCTACTAACAAAGTATAAACGCTTATTGTGCCTGCTTGAGATAATGTCTTGTTAAATGCACTTAGCTCTACCGCCCCATCTAACTTAACCTGTAATTCCTCTAAAAGAGCTTTTTCTTCTTTTACATTTTTAACAAATTCTTCCTTGGCTGTTTTCCAGAACTTTGCTAAAAGCAAGTTAACTACATCTTTCTTCACGCCACTTTTTGTGATTTGCGGAATTATTTCTTTTAATACTTGAGCAGTGGTATTAAATAATCTTTTTCCAGTTGCCACATAATAAATAATTCCCACTAAGGCATAAAAATCCTGTAATTGCATTATCTTCTGAACGTTGCTTCCATAAAGCGCATTTAACATTGCTAAAGACATAAACTGGCTGAGATTAGCATACCTTAATGTCCCGCCCATTCTCATATGCTTACTGTAATCTGCTTCATTTTCCAAAGAAACAGCCATTTCCAAATCAATTAACCCCAGCTCAAGCTCTACCCCGCCAAACACATCATTATTAGCAGTGTTAGATTTAAGATAAATATTTTCCGGCTTTAAATCACGCACCACTACAGATGAACGAATTAATTTTACAAAAGTATCCACTAATAACTGTAATGCTATCTTCTTAAGCGGCAAACGGTTGTTATAAAAACGCTTATTAACATCGCTAATAATAGCGTCTAAATTAGCCTTAATGATCTTCCATTCTCTTAAGCTAATCTCTAATTCAGCCAATTTCTCATCGCTGATTTGTTTTTCGCTGATATAAGCATCTGCTGCAAAAAGCATCTTTTCTTTTATGGAATTGTCCTTCTTAAATAATTCAAATAAGTCCATTTCATCATCGCTTGCACCCTCAAACACCATATCACCCAAATCTTTTTTAGGGTCGCAAATTTCTTCTATTTTTGTCTTTACCGCAGCTAAAAGCTCATCCGAATATGACAAATAATCAATTACCTGATCCAAAAACTTTACTCCCCCTAAAAGCTCCATACAGAAAATAAACTTATCATTGATTTTAAGCAATTTAGCATACTCTGCTCCTTGCGGGCCCTTTAACAACTCTCCAATTGTGCCAAATTTACTCTCATCACTAATAATACCGGCATATTTAAACAAAGACCTGATATCCGGGAACACTGCATTTATTTCTTGTGCTTTAATTTGCCTGCCACAGAGCCTTTCATAAACTAAAGCATCTGTATACCCGGCCAAATCATCCTTATCAGAAATCTTAACGAAAAAGTGCCTGCCAAATGCCAAAAGCTTAAAGCAGGTACTCTTAAAACCAGTACCTTCAATAGGCTTAATTGTAACTCTGTGCTTGCTCACTTTTTCTTTCTCATCAACAAAATCCCTGTATTGTATCTCTATAGAATAAGTTCTTCCAAAATGCGTTTCCTCCACAAAATTAACTGCTGCGCCAGTAAGCTTAAAGTTCTTTGTATTTTGCGCTCTATTCTGCCAGCTAGCAGCATACAAATTAGTTAACCATAACCATATCGGGCGGTCCTCATTAATTTTCTTGGAAATTCTCTGGTCAGTAGAATCACCAATTTTTATTACTGTGCTATTACCTAAATCTACTGTTTTATCACCCTCAATAACCGAAGAAGCAGCCCCCACTACAGCGCCGACAGCCTGCTTCTTTAACGCGCTTCTTTGTTTTTTGTCTGCATTAACAAATCTAGCATCAAACATTTTATCAAATAACGCAGTCAGATTTTTCTTTGTTGTTTTTACTCCAGACTCCTGCTCTAGCTCTGCCGCAGTTCTAAATTCATCTACAAATGCCTCAAACAAAATCACTGCCTCATCAGTTTCTTTAAACAACGGATCACTTAAATCAACCACTGCGCTAGAGGAAGTTTCAGTCCTTGCCACCGCACCCACCACGCTTGGGGCCGCTTTATTGGCAACCGCTGACCTGCTACCGGCGACACGATTAGAGCGGCCTTTCTGTGTTAATCTTGTAGACCGGTATTTTCCCGCGGCAAGCAATGATGAGTCGCTTAAGGACCGTATCACGATCAGTATCGGTAAGTATTTCCCAGGAATCTGCCCGGCCATTGCGGCTATAGACATTACCCGTGCGGTCGTTGATAAGGAAAAGACGCAAATGGCTGTTGTCTCTACCCGCGGCGAAAATAGTTGAGTCTTTAGTGAATTCCACCATGTGATCAAAATCGATCTGAGAATAGTTAGGCCTACACATCTTGCACCTCCTTGTAATTTAAAATAAGTGGTTAAATTTGATTGTGGCTCTACTGCCACGCCAAAGTTTTCGGTTTTAACTAAGCTAGAAACTGTTTTAGTTGTAACGCAGGCGCCGAAGGAGGTCAGTCCTTGGAGGGAGGCCTTCTGGCGGCCTGCGTCAACAACAATAGCCTTAACTATCGTTCCTGCCACGGAAGGGATAGAATAAGGCTTGGTTAAATTTGTAATCGGGCTGGAAGTTGAACGATAACGATTTCTTCTGACTGGCCTTTGATTTCTTAATAAATCCTGCAAATTATTATCTCTCTTGGAACTCTTGTCTCTTAAATCGCTGGTCCAAAGATTATAAAGAACCAATAATAATGTGCCTGCCAAATATGCCAAAATATCATAAGGATCATAGGTAAGATGCTTCCAATAAAAAGCATGGATAAAATTACGGGTCGATTCATATTTAGTGAGAATCTCCTGCGCGCTCAGCAACGCAAAGAAAACTGCGGCAGCGATATTGCCACCTTCTTTGCTAATTGGAGTTATGGGCTGAGTGATTAAAGAATCTGGCGGTTGTAAACCATTTTCATGAAAATACCTCACTACTTCCGTAGCGCCTAAGAAAGCGCCCATATAAACCGCAACATCAAGCAGATTATAGAACCAGTTATGGAAAAACCAGCCTAGATTGGCAAAATTAAAGGCAACATTGAATATAACTATTCCTGAAGACAAAGCTGCAAAACGCATATTCTTTCTCATAAAACCAAAGAAAATAACAGCAGTAAAAAACACACAGCCTAGCGTCCAGAAAACACCAACCGGATTAAAGCTGGCAACAAAAACGCTAGAAAGCCCTGAAGAAGCCGCAGAGGCATTAGTTTTAGTTGTAACGCAGGCGCCGAAGGAGGTCAGTCCTTGGAGGGAGGCCTTCTGGCTGCCTGCGTCAACAACAATAGCCATACCTGACTTTCCTGCCACGGAAGGATCAGAATATGGCTTTCTAGAAATGATAATACCTTCATCATTGCGAAGAGCGAGTGAAACGAGCAATGACGTAATCTCTTTTATGTAATATTTTATTGATTGATATATTGAAGACGGAGAAACAGCGCTAGAACCAGTCCTTACAACTGCTCCATAACTTGCAGGTATACCAAACGAAGATTGGTTTAAAGAGTTCTTTGTAGGCGGTCCGCGGGCCGCGCGGTTTTCAACGAGAGTTTCACTTATTGAATGAATATATGAAGACGTGCTTTCTCCGATTAACGGCAGATTATCATCTTCTCGTCTAAAACCTATAATTGCACTGCTGGAACCACTGGATTTACCTACAGTTCTTGCTACTGCGCCAATCCCTGCTGCCTGAACAGGTAACCCTGTTTCATTGGTTCTATTCTTGGCTGCACCTTTGGCACCTACGATCGCACCTACTGTACGACCACCAACTAAAGCTCCTAATTTTCTGCCCGCTAGTCTGTTACCACGACCTGACATTGGGCTAATGCCAGTCGCCACGTTGACACCGCCAGCTTGGCCAAACAGCTGCGTACCCGCGACTGTTGACATTATTGCTGACGAAGATACTACTAATCCTTCCGTGGCGGGTTTAATTACTAGAGGTAAAGCCGGTGATGAACCTAAAATAGCAGCAGTTGCCCCGCCTAATCCGCCCACTACCGCCCCAACGCTGTTCGGAGCAGGCACTTGTGCCGGCGCAACTGGCAGATTTGCCTTTTGTTGAGGCTCTTCCTGCGGTAATTGCACTGGTGAAGAAGATTTATTCTCAGCTGGAGCTATATCTATAACTGTAGTGGGATGATCTTCACCCAATCTCACAATATCTATAACAGGTATCATATCTTTACTAAACTTTTCCAAACCTAAATTGAGTCTCCCAATAAATGAATCTGCATGTTTGATAACATCCATTTGAGCCTCTTTATCAAATGGATCAAACTCCAACATTCCAGCTGAATAAATAACAAACTGTGCTCCGCTATTTAAATCTACGCTTGTATAATTAACTTGAGAATTTAATTGATGATCTCCATTCCTAAAAGTATTAGCAATGGCTAACAATACCGGATCAGTTTGCTCACCAAAACGCGCCCATTCTTTATTCACAAGGTCACTTACAGCCACAGCTGCTTGAATAACTTCCCCTGCCTTGCTCTTTATCTCTTGGTTATTACTCTTAAATAACGCTATTTGCAACGCAAGCTTTGCCTTATTAAAATTACCCCTTAAATCCGCCAGCT
>JACROO010000117.1:30738-42619 GCA_016214355.1 Nitrospirota bacterium
TACCCCTTAAATCCGCCAGCTTATTCACCTCTTCTTTGTATGCAGGCTCCATAACAATAAACTTCTGGTTATCTTGAGTCACAATAGGTGAGGAAACCTCAATTCCGCTATTACCGGTTATACCTTGCACTGGACCCAAAACAGCGTCCACGTCTATAACATCTACCGGAAGATAATTTCCAGCGAAAGCAACTTTACGAATAGGAAGTCTTAAACCTTCTTTATTAAACAAAGATAGGTCTAAAGACATTCTACCTATTAAATCATCAGTATATTTCAATAACGCACCAAGAAATTCTTTTTCAGGTGCTTGAGAATCATCAAACAGCTGCATGTGATTATATATTCCCACTGCAGCACTATAAGAATCAAATTGCTGGAACCACCTACCACCTTCTCGTCCATAGTTATCACCACTGGTCCTAAAACTCGATCCTATTAAAGCTAAAACAGGATCTGCATCTTTCTTCGCGCTAGCTGCATTAATCCAATTCATTACTCCTTGAGAAATATCATCAAACACAGCCACTGACTTGCTATCTAAAGGTGTGCCATCTACAAGCGCCTTACCTATATTACCCCTTGCCGCAACTAATTGCTCTTTTAACGCAGCAAATTTGGCAATTTCTGTTCTATGCTCTGTAGCCAACTCTATAAACTTCTGGTTATCTTGAGTCACCATAGGCGAAGAAACCTGAACACCGCTATTGCCAACAACTTTATTTTGCGCCTGATCCAAAACAGCATCCACGTCTACAAAAGATCTAGTTAATAAACCATTTAGTATTTTAGTTTTAAGATAAGGAAGCTTATTGCCATTATTAAACAAAGACAACCCTAAAGAGACCTTACCTATTAATATATCAACGTCTTCTTCAAAAACATGCCAATAGTCCGAATCGCCTCTATACTCATCGTAGTTCATTAAATGAGCTTCAACAGCGCCTACACTATTAACAAAATCAAGATTCTTGAAATTTATACCACCTTGCTGGCCATGCTTCCCTGCGCCGGTAGTAAATGTATATCCTAAAGCTAACAGAACCGGATCTAGCTGTTTATCACCATTTACCCAGCCGTCACGAATAAGTGAAATAATTCCATCGGCAATATCTCTAATACCATTTGCAGCTACAAGCACTTCCTGTTCAGAAGATTTCTCTACAATCGCCTTACCTATATTAGCCCTTGCCTCAACCAACCGCTCTTTCAGTGTGGCCAATTTAGCAATTTCTGTTCTATGCTCTGGGGTTAATTGCATAAACTGTTTACCATTTTCCTCAATTATTGGCGAAGCAGCTGTTTTCTGTGCCTTCATTTTCTCTGCAACCATTGCCTGGGCAAGGCTAGCGATAGCCTTAACTTCTTCCTTTTCAACCAAAGCACTACTGGCTGAAACATCTACAGCAACAGCCTGCCTGGATTGTTGCGCCAATGTTTGCCAAGCCAAAGAAGCAACAGGTTTACTAGAAAATTCTCCAGCAAAATAAGTTCTTCTGACGGCCGGATCTCTAAAAGAAAAATG
Organism: Nitrospirota bacterium; assembly: GCA_016214355.1. Lineage (GTDB taxonomy): Bacteria > Nitrospirota > Thermodesulfovibrionia > UBA6902 > DSMQ01 > JACROO01. The sequence goes on from JACROO010000117.1 coordinate 32,264, forward strand.
TTGTTTATACTCAAGTTCTGAAGCTCTTGGACTATAAAGAGGATTAGCTTGCTCAAAACGACGAGCTGATAATAATTCCCCTGCTTTAGAATAATAATCTATTCCATAGCTATACAAAAATTTGTTTATAAGCTTTACTTCAAACTTATTCCCGCCAGCTACCACTAGTGCACCTTCAGGTTTTAATGCTTGAGTCATTGCCCAAATAGCTGCTTTTTGTTGTTCTGGTTCCCAGTAGTGTCCAAGCACGTTAGCAGTTAAAATTAAATCTACACCATCTCTCAATGCTCTTATTCCTCTACCGGCAAAACTTCTAACATCAGGGAAAAGAAGAAAATTATCATTAATCCCAAAATCCATTCTTATTCCAACAGGAACTTCTTCTCTTTCCAATCTATCCCGAGCTAATACCAAATTCTTAACAGTATTATCCACGCCAATCAAATCAACATTACGATATCCGGCATCAGATAATACCCGCGCAAATTCAAATACCGTCGGTGCTCCACTATGGCCAATACCTAAATCGACAATTGTCAAATGCTGTTCAGGAGTTTTACCGGCGCTCTGCAAATATCCAACTACATCCTGATGCACCAACCCAAGCCTGCCCGGATAAGTTACACTCTGTGTACGCTTATTAAGAGTAAAATTTGTAGCTTGAGTAGTTGGCGAGGAAACTATTGCCGAAGAAGACTGCTGACTTAAATTAACATTAGGAACAAGCACTCTGTCCCCGAGACGAATTTCCTTTCCTCGATTTACCTCATTACCATCGCGATCAACAACTCTTAATTGCCCTATTTGAACACCATAGAATTTCGCAAGCTTCTTAAGATCATTCATCTTGGAATTTCTTATCAATCTTACATCAACTTCTACAGGTAAAACCGCTCCAGTCTCAACCGGAATCTGAATCTCTTGTCCAGGAACCACAAGAATATGAGGCTTACCGAATACATCAAATTTCCCCGAAATAGGAGTTAAACCATTATCTTTAATTACCTCATCAATTTTATTATTATTCCCTTGATAACGATAAAGAATCTCAGACAAATTGCCGCCCTTAACAACTTTAATATCTCTAGAAACTACGCGAGATTCCACATTCGGCAACGAAGCTAAAGGCACTAATTGATTCTGCTGTTCTTGCGCCGGTTTCGCAATCTCTAACCTAGTTGTTTGTTGAACATACTGTTGTTCTTGCGCTAATTCCCCAGTCTCTGTACTAACTACTATCTGATCATTTTGATTATGCCTATTGTCTGAGCCTGTAATAAGTCCGAAAGCAATAAACAATATTGCTGGAATAGCAGAAAACATTCTTCCTATTTTACTAGAGAATACTGCCTTAGGAGCTGGCAGATTAAGATAAGAGTACATATTAGGAGCTGATTTAGCTGTTTTCCATGAGTTAGAAAATAGAACCGGATTCATTAAAGCCATAGCAGGAACAATGTATTTTATAAATGCCTGTTTAATCTTAGGTATGTTTATTGCCGAGGAAGCGCTGGCTTTTTGTTTTGTATCCACTGGCACAGCTTTAACTACTGCAGGGCTAACTTTAATAGTTCTTACTGTCTGGGCATTTTCGCCTTTTACCTCAAGGATTGATGGGTTGCTAACTTGCACAACTTTGCTTACTACTTTTTGGGTAGCGCCAGGAGCATTATTTGCCAAGGCTCCGGTAACAAGGCCTAATTTCACTCCGCCGGAAATTAATCCTGCCACTGCCAAAGGAATAAGCAACTTTGCCGGATTAAATTTAATCTTACCGGCAGTATCTCTTGAGATCATCTCATCAACTGTTTCAAATATAACACCGCCGCTATCAAGCGCTGATTTAGCAGGCCTGGCCAAAGTAGCCCCTTGAGCAATATCAAAAGCATCAAACCCAATACCAATCACGTTAGCCCAACGGGCAAGGCCTTTTTCCTTTACTACTGAATAACTTGCACCGGCAATCTGCATGGCGTTGCCAACCTGGCTAACAACCCCTCCGAAAAACACGTCTAACGGAGTGCCAAGAGTAATTGCAAGCTGTGATAACCAGGCGCCTTTTGAACTGTTATTTCTAGAAACTAAATCTACGGTTCTTACCGCAGTTCCCAACCCGGCAACTGCCGTTAATAAACCACCCTGCACATAAGAAAGAATTTCAATAGATGGAGCATAATCAATAGCAAACATACTGCCTAAAACACCGACGGAAGCCAAAGATAAACCTGCAGCGGTCCATCTTAATCCCTTGCGCAAATCATTAGAATTAATTGCTGATGAAGACTGATTAAATGTATTTCTTGGCGAGGTATAAACGGCGGTAATAGGAGTTACAACTGGTGTTACAACAGGAGCTACAGTTGGAATACTGATTGCTCTTTCCGGCGGACTGCGGCCGCGGGCGATATCAACCAAAGCACTGTTTGCCATCGGCGCTTCAGGAATAGTTACTCTGCCAATTACTGCTGGTTTTACAACAGCTTCTGCACTACGATTATTATCAATAACTGCAGTTTCTCCATTACCTATATTAATGCTAACATTCTGTCCAGTTACATCTGCATTACCTCTTACTACAAGAGTTGCCCCATCGCCAACCTTAACATCAACATTACTTTCAATTATATTTCCACTGCCTGAAGTAATTAACTGGCCACCTTGAGCCACCTCAACCTTAATATGCGACGGATCCACAAAAGAATCCCCAGTTGATTTAACTGTGCCTAAATTATTTACTGCTACCGTCGAGCCGTCATCAGCCACAAAAGACTCGCCAGTTGCCTGCATGGTACCTTGGTTATTTACCGCTACTAAACCTTGAGGAAGCGATTGAACTCTTGGCATACCCACAGCTCCCCTAGGTAAAATAGCCCTAGCCACTGCCATAGTTGATAACGGTGATGATGCAACACCAGTATCAGGTGGCAATGACACATCTGACTCATCATTATCATCTTCATCAGGACTCCCAACAGGATTATTAGACCGACGCAAATGCGTCGGCTTTAACATTTCCATCCTGTGTGCTAAAGCAACCTGGTTTACTGGTTGATTATCTATAAAACCAGGGATTACCGAATAATTCTCTGTAAATTCATTGTAGAAAGAAATCTTTCCTTTTCCTCTTATTAGCGTTCCTTCTATTGTTTTTCTTAGTTTTCCTCTACTCTGCAACTTTACAATTGCAGCAGCAGTTTGGCTAAGCATTTCCCGATATGCTCTACCCTGTTCGCTTGGTGAATCAAAAGATTCATCTTCAAATGTCTGATAATACCCTATACCCGTAGCAGCCCTAATATATTCCAATTCTCCAAAGCTAAGATGCTCCCCACGCCTAGCTCGCTCTCCTAATGCCATCACATCACGCCAAATACTGTTAACTTCCCCTAAATCATTATAACGCCCTTTTTTATTCGACATATTTAAATCAACCTCATAAGCCTCTTTCATAAACAAATGCCCGAGAATTTCATGAAAAAACTCAACTCTCCCAACTCCGTTTAATGATTGTCCAGGTACAAAATTGCCAAATTGATCAGAATAATTCTGTGCCGTCCTATTAGTAGGAATCGCAATTACATACTCATTTCCTTCAGAACGCAACTTAGGAGAATCTAAATGATCTTCTAAAACTATCCTTAATCTTCCCTCTCTCCTTGCTCTAGCTATTTTTCTAAGACCCTCGCCTCTAGTTCCGGTAAATCGCCGTCCTGCAGGATTACTTCGATTTAACACATCTATCTCAATTTGGGCTAAAACATTTAAATGCAGATTATCATTATCATCATCTTCAAAATTACCAATTAAATGATCAAGTTCCCGATAAAGCCCTCCTAACAAATGCGCATTCTCCTGCACAATCTGCTCATCTATACCAAGCCCTAGATTATATAATAATAGGTTATGATGATGCGCTGACAATAATGGGACACTTTTTGGACCAACATGCTCAAGCATTGCTTTTCGCCTACGCTCATATTGCTGTATTCTAGCTTCCTGTTCATAATCTGTTACCATCTCTTCGCTAGGCTGCGCATCCGACTGTTCTGCAGCTACAAAAACCATCAACCTATTTCGAGCATCTCGTTCACCATTTTGATATAAATGATTTATATTCATACTACTAAAAGAACTGCCATCAACCAATTGCCCAAATCGCATTGCTCGGTAACTATCACGCAATAACCAAGTTAAAGATTTGGTCGGCATTTTTTGTCCTGGCAAACTTTCTAATATTCTGTCTGTGGCAGTGCTATGTAACCTAAACAAAGTATTAAAAATAAAATGTTTAAATTTATTCTCTTCTGGAGAAATATTAACTAATAATCTTGCTTTAAGATCATCCCATAAACCGTACGATTGAATCCCGCTATCATGATACGTCTGCTGCACAGCTAACCTACCAAGCACCTTTTCTGCTACTTCAACCCAACCATAATGAGCCGCATGCAAACTATAATCAGTACTGCCAAGAGCTCTAGCTCCAGCCAAAACTTCATCTCTCAATAACTGACGATTCCTATTCTCTAAAACACCAACTGTTCTGGCGCGGCCCGTTAAACCATCAACAACAGAATTACTACTATGGCTTCGCACATGCGCTGCTGCTGCTGGCGTAAGATACAAGAAGGCTGTTAATGCATCATGCACCTCAGGATTAACTATACTAATTGAACGCCCTTCAATCTCAACCACATCACCTGAAGCTAAATTACCCAAATTTTTCGGTACGCTTGCACTATGACGCCTAATTAATTCATAAGCTGCTGCTCGTCGATTAATTTTATCAGCAGAAAATCCATGAGTCGTTTCACCTAAAGTAAGACCGGCTAATTGATCCTCAGAAAGACCTGTCATTCTCTCCGCAGCCGCAGCCATTCCAAATGTATACTTAAAACCTCCGCCTTGCCCAACCTTTATAGAATAATTTGTCGGAATTCCTGGGCGTTCTTGATAAAGCCCTGATGAACTAATCTCAATAACTGAACCTTGTGACAAACTAGCAATACGATTAAAAACCAAGTCTCTTGTAAAAGACTGTGGTTGATTTAAATCTTCTGTTACTAAAGCTGGCGCAGGAACATCTCCCAAAGAATCATTATTATTAAAAGAGCCAAACCCTGATATACAAATCAAATCTTCCAATGTAACGTTTTCTAAGAGACGCCCATTTAACTGCGCTATACTGTCATCAACGTTGCGTATTGTAACTCTTGCACCACTTTCTAGCTCTCTTAAAACACGATAAGCGCCTTGAGAATTAACATTAGCTCCATTAGGTGAAACAATTTCTTGTGCAATTTCTGAAATCTGAGCTTTAAATTTCTGATATTTCTGCGGTATAAATGCATTAAGCAATATATTTATCCCGACAGAATTAACCTGCTCTACTACTACTTCTTCAAAAGTACCCTGCGTTCCCATATGCATCAGCCTATTCATAAAACCAGGCCTGCCAGTGCTAGGTAGTTTTATAGCTACAGTTTCCTCAACACCTTCTCCAAACGCCCTAAACCATCTTCCAAAATTCCAACGGTTTATAGAACCTAAAATTGCTTGCGCAGGAGTTTGTAAAACCGATAATGTAAGAGCAAAAACTAAATTTTCTTTATTAGTATACTTCCATAAATTACCTAATCCCAAGCTCTCGCCGTCAGCCTCATAAGTAAACTTACCTAAATTACGAACATCTACTTTTTTAGTGGCCACTCCGGTATTTGGGTCTATTGCTGGCTGTGTCACAATATTATAATATCCAGCCATTAAAGAACGCTTCACTATCCAAACACCATGGTTTACTGCTATACGCACATTGTCAATAATATTAGCGGTACTATCCCATGCTTTAAAATGAAGATCCCTGTCAAAAATTCTCGAGCCAATCTCTACAGTCTTGCCTTTTTCATTGATAATTAAGGTAGGATCATACGCCATACCAAAAGTATTAGCCAAAAGCCCCTCAAACATAGTGTCTGTGATTGGCTGAGAATCTACTGCTCTCTGAGCATTCGGCTTCTTTTTATCAGCTTCATGGCTACGTTTCATTGCTTCCTCTATGCCTTTTAACCTAGCTTGCACAGCATCAAAACCTTCTTTTTCTCCTGCCATTGCAAAATAAGCTGCCTGGCCGCGCAAAAACATAAACAAACTACTAGGATCGTTAGCTATCTTTGCTTCATATTCAGCAAGTAGTTTTTTATCTCCATTATTTCTTAATAACCTGCCCAGCTCGAACAACACCTTTTCTTTATATTTAGCATGATCATTTTTCCCTAACACTTGAGCAGCTTCTAAAGCTTTTTTGTAATCTTTAGCTTTTAAAGATTCTTTAGCTGCATTAAACTCTTCAGGGAATAACGAAGGTATGATATGTTTATGAGTAAAAGAGCTCAAAGCATGTAAAGCCCCGAATAAAGATACGCAAGCAAAAGTAGTAGAAGCAATATTCTTAGCCACAAGATAAGAAACCTTAGCACCAGCAGCCAGTCCACCTACAGTTTTTCGTAAACCACCAATATTCAAATCTACTCCCCAGCCATAAGCACGCTTAGCCGGGCCAGCATATTCATTCTTAATTGCCGAACCTGCTCTTTGCACTAATCTCCCGGCACTCCTTGCTGTATCTACTCCCTTACCAACGACTTTTCTTCCTAAATCAACTGCCTGAGTTTTAAGTGCTTTACCTGCTACAGGAGCTGTATTATTTGGCACTACCGACTCACCTGCAACAGGCCTAACTCCTGACTCAACCTCTGGCTGCATATATCTAAACTTAGCTTTAGCTGTTTTATAGATACCCTTACTTACTGTCCAAAGAACACCAATACTAACAGCCCATCTCCAATCCTTACCAAAATCCGGCTTGGCGTGCCTAGCAAGATATCGAGTAATGTCATGCTTGCGTGTATCCAGTCCGCGGTTATTAGAAACCCACATTATAAGCGGATTAAAAACAACATTACTAAGAGTCATAATCCTTAAGCCCGCTAGGGTGCTTTCTGATGCAGCGAAACCAAACCGCGCCGCGTTAACCCCGAATGCTCTAGAATACACTGTCTTACCAGCGCCAACTAAAGCAACGCCCATTGCTGCTGCAGTAAAGAAGCGTGATAGCGTCGGATGATCTGTTTTCTCAGCAAGAATTCCTAAACCGTACATGCCAGCTGAAGCAACAAAATAACTAGATCCTGCAGCATGCACAATACTACCCAAAATACCACTACCAGAAGTGCGTCTTCCAGCAGTTTCAATACTCTTAATATAATCGGCAACTCTTGAAGAATTACGCAAGCCTGATAAAGCAGTGCTGGCTCCTAAAGCAACAGTGAATAAACCAATATTAGACAATACATTTCCAAAGGCTCTGTTTGCATCATTCTTGGCATTACTATTAATATATTTTCCTGTATAATAAAGCCCTGTTCCTCCAGCAACGCCAACAATACCAACTTTATATGGGTGCGCTTTTAATCCGCTATGTATATCAAATTTAACCTGCTTGTATCCATAAGACAATCCTTTAAAAATAAAAGAATAAGCAATCGCTGATTCCATTGAAGCATGGAAACCTCTGCTTGCTTTCACAACAGCCTGATTATAATTGCCTGTAACTGTAGAAAGCAGCAAATCAGTACCAACCAAACCAATCAATACTTTTGGAGAGCTTTTAAGCCCTGAACTAACAACATCCCACGCCCTACCAACTACTGGCCTATCTGCAGCATATTTCTTTACTGCTTTATCCAAAACAGAGGTGTTTGTTCTCACTCCCCAACTAAATCCTAAATATTGAGCCACTAAATTCGCATAATCAACCTTGCGATTTTCTACGGGTTTGCCATCGCCTTGCTCATCTTTACCAGATCCAAATAATCCAGTTAGTGTATCAATAGGATGAGTTACAGCTTGCTTTGCCGTATTTAAATAAAGCATCCCTGAAGCCGCATCTAAGAAGGTAAGTGCAAATTTACTTGTAGAATCCAGAGCAATTGTTTTAAACAATCCATCTTTACCATAGTTATAGAAATAATCTGTCTGAAGAGATAAAAGCAACGCCTTCTCTGCAGCTAATTCATTAGATCTTTTTGAAGAAAAAGAAACCAGCCTGCTCATATCAATCAGCAATGTCCCAAATATCGGATATAGCCACGCTTTAAATTTATGGGAATACTCTGTATCTTTTTGAGCTAACTCTTGCATTCTTCTTGTAAAGAACATTGCTGCAGCAGGAGCTGCTTTATCATTACTGCCAAAAGCAAATACAAAAGACGGCCTAAACACCAATGCGCCGGCGCCGGCAGCTGCAGGAGCTATGCGCACATAGGCATTTCTAGAAAAGCGCACTGCCCGTGTAGCACCGAGATATTCAGCCGCAGCTTCTTGAGCACGTCCAGCTTTAGAAGCTACAGCTACCCCGGCATTACGCGCCATACCTCCAGCCTTAATTACAATTCTACCAGCCCAAGTATTAGCCGCAGCCTTTCCAACATCCCAACGTGCCGCTCTACCAATTGCACCATAAACTTTCTCTTCTGCTATACTTACTTTTTGCTTCACTGACTGCCATCTTGTTAATTGTGGCGCGCCTGCTTCAGAAACAGCCACTCTTTCTGTAACAGAAGCTGCCGTGCTTTCAGCCACAACTGCTTCTTCAGCCGCTTTCGCAGTTTCAGTTACAACTGCTGTTTCTGTTTTAGCGGCCTGCCTAAAAACTTTACCCAAGAAACTTGCACCAAGACGATATACAGCACCTCCAAACATACCAGTAGAAACAAACAAAGCAAAACCAGACAATGAACGCTCTTGCGGCCTTGTCATCTGCACATAGCTAAATCCTCCAAATGCACCACCGCCTAAACTAGACCTAGCTAAAGAAGGTAATTTTGCTGCTAATGGCAGAGCCTTGATTGCTAAAGGAGCTGCAACAGCAATCATTGCATTACGCACAACATTTCTTCCTAAATTATTGCTCCATTTATCTCCATGAACAACATTGCTTAAAAAATTATAACCTACAGTAGCACCGGCTGTAGTAGTACCTAAAACTGAAATACCTACTGTCTGTCTTACCCAAGGCGCAACACTTCTGCTTCCTAAAATCCCAGCTCCGAGTCTTTCTGTTAGACCTGTTACTTGCCCAATTCCCATACCTCTGCCGCGAGCCCAACCATACCCCTTTACAGCCCCGGCAAATGCTGCACCAGCCAAAGCACCTTCTCCAAAAGAAACAGCAATATGTCTAGCTGTTAAATTACCGCCTTGATTATGCCAAGCATTAGCAGCTGCGCTAACCACTGCATTTGTTCTTCCCCATAACAAAGCTTCTGAAACCACAGCTCTTGTTACGCTTGCGCCAGCAATACCTCTTCCCAATGCCCCTGCTGCGCCAGCTCCCAACAAAGCTAAATTCGCTCCACTAACTGGACTTCCTCCAATCCATTCACCAGATGAAGCCAAGCTAATAGCATTTGGCAAGCCATAACTAATTGCTTCATTTACTATGACCGCTTTGGTAATACCGCGTAAACCTTGCCTTGCAACCTGAGTAGTTACTAAGCCGGTAAAATCCATGCTACCTGCTCCAACCAAACTACTAATCCCTAAAGCACTCAGGCTTCTTGAATATGCAGCAGCACCTAAACCAGCAACAGCTTTACCTGCAAAAAATGCATTTGCAGCAAACAACCCTCCATATACTGCAAGCTCTCCAGCACCTACTGAATCAGTAATAGCTGTTTCATATCTTGTATTTAACGTATCATTGCGGACATTTCTTGCAAAATTTCCCCATTCTTGCGCCCAGCGCGCACCAAAATCCCACCTGCCAAAAAGTGCCACAGAAGATAAGCCGATAAAACTAGACACCCCTGACACGCCTTCATTAACTACCATGCGGCCGACATGCTTAAAATCACCTGCTGCAGTAGCATTAAAAAATTCCGATTCCTCTATCTGCGCAAAACCTTCCTCCATCATCCGGAAACCTTCTTTTCTCTCCTCCGGATCAATATTAATTGTCCTTATTGCCCCAGCTATTTTATAAGCAGTACCTTTCCAGAAACTACCATTCATACCTCTATAATAATCTCTATTTCTCTCTTGTGTAGCTCTGGCTTCAGGATGCACTACCTGGCCATCCTTAACTTGCACAACAGCACCATTATTATCTTGAATAAAACCATTATGTATTTGACCGTTAGAATCAAAGTTTGCAATATTGGTAGAATTAGGAAATACTAAATTATTCACCTTAATTATTTCTTGTTTTCCACCTAAAGTAACCCCATAAGCTAATGTTTTTAACCCAGTACTATTTGTAATTGATATATTGCTTAAATCTGTAGCTATGGAACCAGT
>JACROO010000118.1 GCA_016214355.1 Nitrospirota bacterium
ATGTATGCTGTGAAAGGGGTTGGCCTTGCAGCTAATCAGGTTGGAGTTTCAAAGAGGTTGTGTGTGATAGATATAAGCGTGGCTGATGAAAAAACGCCCCTTATAGTACTGATAAATCCGGAGATTGTTGAAAGAAAAGGCTCTGTTGAAGACGAAGAAGGGTGCTTGAGCATCCATGAGTACAGGGCAAAAGTAAAAAGGGCCGAGGAGGTTCTGGTAAAGGGTTTTGACAGAAAAGGCAACCCCGTAGAGATAGCAGGCGGAGACCTTCTTGCAAGGGCGCTTCAGCATGAGATAGACCATCTTGACGGATTACTCTTCATTGACAGATTGAGCCCCATCAAGAGAGAGTTTTTTAAGAAGCGCTATAAAAAAAAATTAAGTGAAAAATCTAAGAAATCATAACTTTTAATTTTAAACTTGGAGATAAATGCGTATAGTCTTTTTCGGTACACCTTTATTTGCAGTCCCGTCACTTAAAGCGCTAATTCAGGCTGGAGAAGAAATCTCTGCAGTTGTCACACAACCTGACAGGAAAAAGGGGAGGGGGCATCTGCTTTCGCAGTCACCTGTGAAAGAACTCGCTGTAAAAAACGGGATTAACGTACTTCAGCCGGAGAAAATGAATGACGCTGCTCTTCTGAATGAACTTTTGTCAATCAAGCCAGAACTTATAGCGGTTGTGGCTTACGGAAAGATTCTTACAGAGGAGATACTCAGGCTTCCTGCGCTGGGCTGCATAAATGTCCATGCATCGCTTCTCCCAAAATACAGGGGCGCGGCTCCGATTGCGTGGGCGATAATAAATGGCGAGAAAAAAACAGGCATTACGACAATGCTTATGGATAAAGGGCTTGACACAGGCGATATTCTGCTTCAGGAAGAGCTTGAGATTAGCTATGAAGATACAACTGAAACCCTGAGCCTCAGGTTGTCTGAACTTGGAGCATTGCTGTTGCTTAAGACGATAAGCAGAATAAAGGACGGTTCATTGAAACCACAGAAACAGTCAGGAGAGGCAGCTTATGCGCCTATTATCCAAAAAGAGGATGGCATGGTGAACTGGACAAAGACGGCAATAGAACTGTCCAACTTTGTGAGGGGAATGCATCCATGGCCCGGGGCGTATTGTTATTTGAATGGGGAAATGATTAAACTTATTAGTGTTAAGGCGATTGCCGGTTCTGGAATGGCCGGGCGTATAGAAAAAGCGCATGATGGTGAGTTTATTGCAGGCACAGGCAGCGGGCTGCTTTCTATTGTTGAACTTCAGCCACAGAACAAAAAAGTGATGCCGGCAAAGGCTTTTCTTCAGGGTAGGAACATAAAGGAAGGGACGTATTTCGATGAAGCGTAGGTGGATAAGGGGATTGGTGTTAAGGTTTTTGTATCCGATGTTTATGGTTATAGGCTCTTTCAGAAAAGACAAGAAAGAACAGCTTCAGCGGTTTATCATAAACCTTAACAATAAACTTGTCAGGGCTGAAAATCCGAAGACAAAAAAAATACTGCTCCTCTTGCCGCACTGTATTCAGATAGATGAATGCACAATCAGGCTTACGCACAATATCTATAACTGTGAAGGATGCGGCAAGTGCGAGATAAAAGACCTCATCCAGATTGCAAATGAGAATAAGCTTGATCTTTCTGTTGCTACAGGCGGTACGCTTGCAAGAAGGATTATAAAAGATTTAAGGCCCGATGCAATAGTTGCTGTTGCCTGTGAAACAGACCTTAGCAGCGGGATTGTTGATATCTATCCTCTGCCTGTACTGGGTGTTCCAAACGAACGGCCTTTTGGACCGTGCCTGAATACTCAGGTTGATTTGGAAAAAGTGAAAGAAGCCATAAGATTTTTCAGCAGGGATGTGTAATATCTTAACGCATTCTTAACGCATATTGATAAGTAATTGTGATTTGTTAATTAATTTTTTTTATTTTATTATTAGATAAGAGGTGTTTTAATCTGTTTAGCTTACATTTTTTCACGAAAATTAGGCTATAAAAACCACACAAAGGAGGAATTTGATGAAGAAGTATAATACGCCCTTGATTGACGACCTTGAAAAGGGTCCCGCTGTCGGTCATCTTGAAAAATGTTACAGCACCAAGGTTGGATACTGGAAACACGGCGGCATAGTCGGCGTTCTCGGCTATGGAGGCGGAGTTATCGGAAGGTATTCTGAATTAGGCAATGAATTCCCCGGTGTTGCGCATTTCCATACCGTCAGATTAAACCAGCCGAGCGGATTCTTCTACACAAGCAAGGCGCTGAAAGAAATATGCGATATATGGGATAAATACGGAAGCGGTTTGACGAATATGCACGGTTCAACAGGCGATCTCGTACTGTTAGGCACAAAGACAGATGCGCTTGAGGCGATATTTGCTGAATATTCCTCCCGCGGATGGGATCTTGGCAGTTCAGGTTCTGCACTGAGAACTCCGAGCTGCTGTATCGGACCGGGCCGCTGCGAATGGACAAACTACGATACTCTCGACCTCACATACGCGCTCACACAGGAATTTCAGGATGAGATGCACAGGCCGACATTCTCATATAAATTTAAAATAAAGTCGTCAGGCTGCGCATGCGACTGTGTTGCATCAATAGCGCGCGCTGACCTTTCAATCATCGGCACATGGAAGGGCGATATAAAGATCGACCAGGCCGAAGTGAAGAATTATGCAAAGACAATGGATATAAATGCAGAAGTAGTTAATATGTGCCCTACTCAGTGCATGAGCTATGACGGCAAGGAACTTAAGATAAATAATGCCGAATGCAGCAGATGTATGCACTGTATCACAAGGATGACAAAGGCACTGAAACCGAGCGGAGAGAGAGGCGCAACGCTGTGCGTGGGAAGTAAGGCGCCTAGTAGACCCGCCATATACCGAGCTGAAAGACATGATAAGAAAAATATGGGATTGGTGGGATGAAAATGCAAAGCCGAGAGAAAGAATAGGCGAAGTTATAGAGATGAAGGGCATGAGGTCATTCCTTGAGGCAATAGGCGTAGCGCCTCAGCCGCAGCAGATTAAGGAGCCGAGGAAAGATCCGTTCATGTTCTACACAGAGGAAGATATGGCTGGATTCAAGGCTAAAGAAGCAGAAGAAAAGAAAACAGGAAAATATAAATTTTAATAAAATTTGAATAAGGAGGATATTTAAGATGGCATTACCACAAAGAAAAACAGACATCGGGCCGCCCCATTATAAACAGTTCTTGCCGCCTGTTATACAAAAGAATTACGGCAAGTGGAAATACCATGAAGAGCTCACACCGGGCACGATGGTTCATGTTGGTGAGAGCGGAGACAAACTCTGGACGGTGCGAGTGGCCTCTCCGAGGCTTTTGTCCACTGATACAATCCGCGAGCACTGCGATATCGCAGAGAAGTATTGCGATGGATATCTCAGGTATACAACAAGAAATAATGTAGAGTTTCTTGTATCAGACGAGAAAAAACTTGAGCCGCTGAAAAAGGAGCTTAAAGACAGAGGCTTCAAGATGGGCGGAATAGGCCCTCACATCACAAATGTTGTACATACACAGGGATGGGTTCACTGCCACAGCGCATGTACAGACGCATCAGGACTTGTTAAGTCAATGATGGATGAACTCTATGAGTATTTTGAATCAAAGAAGCTTCCAAATAAGGTAAGGCTTGCAGTTGCATGCTGCGTTAATATGTGCGGAGCTGTTCACTGCTCAGACATAGCTGTTGTGGCGGTGCATACAAAGGTGCCTACAATTGTCCACGAAAACTTCAAGAATATGTGCGAACTCCCGACTGTTATCGGATCATGCCCGACGCGTGCTATCAGCCCTGATCCTGCAAAGAAAAGCGTTAAGATTAACGCTGAAAAGTGTATGTACTGCGGAAACTGTTTTACAGTCTGTCCGCCAATCAGTATCAAAGACCCTGAGCGCGACGGAGTTGCAATAGTTGTAGGCGGGAAGGTAAACAGCCTTAGAAGCAATCCGAAGTTCTCAAAGCTCGTTATTCCTTACATCTCAAACGAGCCGCCGAGATGGCCTAAAGCTGTTGCGGCAATAAAACATATTATTGAAGTATACGCCAAGAATGCGAGGAAGCATGAGAGGATTGGAGAGTGGATAGAGAGGATAGGCTGGGAGAGGTTCTTCTCTCTTACGGGTATTGACTTCACATTCCAGTCAATCGACGACTTTACATTCATGCGCGATACAATGAGGACATCTTCAACATTCAAGTGGTAACAATAATTA
>JACROO010000072.1:0-3751 GCA_016214355.1 Nitrospirota bacterium
GTGTGTTAGTTTCTCTTGCCGCGGAAGTAAGGAGAAAATAAACCGTCAGGATGAAACTCCTGACGGTTTGGAATTAGAATTAGGGATTTAATTGTCTATGTCTTTCTCTTTTTTCTCAGATATCTTTTCCCTGCCATAACCGCTCCGCCTGTTATAAAGAGGATAGAGCTAATAGGTTCTGGTACTACAGGCCATTGGGCGGCAAGGCTCGCAGTGTTGACAAAACTGCCTGGCCCTCCTATTTGACCGATAAATGATGATATGCCGTATGTAGATGAACCATCATTTAGATCGTATGACCATAATTCGTTGCCATTACGCACTGAGTATAGTGTCATCGTGCCCGGCAAGAATTCTGCACCTACACTCGGGGCAGTAGTTCCTAATTGTCCTATTACTGTTGCATCTCCTGTAGTTTTATCAATAGTCATGACTTTATCATACGCGTTGCCTGATACAAGATACAGGTTGCCTGTATTGAAGTCTACAGCTAATCCGTTATTCCCTATCTCCTCATCTAAATAATCAATTAGGTTAACGCTACTGTCGTTTGTGTTTATGGAAATGAGTGCCTTAGCGCCCGGGATTAAATAATTTAGTGCTATTCCATACAGAGTATCTGTATTGTCAAAGGCAAGCCCTGTTATTGTGCTATTGCGCGGGGAAAAGCTAACAGGGTTTCCGATATAATTTACCTCGGCGGTTGTTGTTGATGTAGATGTAATATTATAGAGTTGTCCAATGGTACTATCCCATCCAAATAATTCATTATCAGGATTAAAGGCAAGGGCAGAATTGTTGCCCGTATATTCGCTCCCATCAGGGAGATAAAGGTCCATAAATGATACAACCGAGGGATCATTAGGATTAAACTCTATTAACCGGGTTGTGTTTAAGGAAGGATTTAAGGAATAAAAGTTTGAGGTGGCAAAAGAGGGCGGCACGCTCAAAAACAATATAGAAATGAGAACTGTTAAAGAAAGAAGAAGAATCTTCCCGTATTTCTTTTGGTATGAACTTGTTTTCATAATAACCTCCACGTTATTTTTAAGACGTTAAATGTATTTGTTAAAAATTTTTAACAAATATTTTTTAAATCTGTAAAACAATTTGCAAGAACTATGCTTAAGTTAAAGAGAAATTCTCTCCAGTAAGATTATGCAGGTTCTAAGGGTTGATTATTTTAGAAGGTGATTTAATTTAAGTTTTTAGTTAATACCATGAAAACAAAGAAAAATTTTAGAATAATTTATAGCCGATATGCAGTTAAAATATGTCTGTTTATTGTTAAAAATTTTTACAAAAATAAATGAAAATGAGGAGTTATAAAAAAATAAGGCAGGTCGTGGTGTTTATTTCGGAGGCTTTTGTAATGTAAAATATTACATTATGTTATGATACATATATGTAACATGTTACGGTCTATATTTTTTCATGCAGGGATAACTCGTTTATAGCCTGACAATTCGGTTTTTAATCTTTCTATCTCGTCTTTCAGCTCTTTCATTCTGAGTTCCCTGTCTATTGTCATATTATAAAAATTCTCAAGTTTTTCAATATCACCCATGAAAATGAAAATAAAATTTGTTGATAATAAAATTAGGTAATAAAAATCGCTTCGCAAATTGATTTTAAACAATACCCTATGCGATAATGAAAAACACTTATGAATATTGGTCATTTTCAGAAACCAAGCAGATATATCGGCAGTGAGTTTAATTGTGCCTGTGTGCGTCATGATGCCGGGGTAAGAACTGCCCTTTGTTTTCCTGATACATATGAGATTGGGATGTCTCACCTCGGGCTTAAGATTCTCTATTCAATAATAAATAATATCCCTTATGCGTCTGCAGAAAGGGTTTTTGCGCCGTGGGTTGATTATGAGAAATTCTTAAGACAGAAAGGGCTTTTGCTTTTATCGCTGGAAAGCGGAACGCCATTAAAGGATTTTGATATTGTTGGTTTCAGCCTCCAGTATGAGCTCTCATATACAAATGTCCTTAATATGTTAGACCTCGGCGGAATTCCTGTCAGAGGAGAAGACAGGGGAGATGGACATCCTCTCATAATTGCAGGAGGACCATGCACGGCAAATCCCCTGCCGTTGATTCCGTTCATAGATGCTTTTGTTATAGGCGAGGGGGAGGAAGTTATAAGTGAAATAATAGACATCGTTAAAAATTTCAAATTTCATCCCGAACAAGTCGGGACAAATTTCAAATTCTCAAAAAAAGACCTTTTAAAGACACTTGCTAATTTAAAAGGGGTTTATGTTCCGTTAGTACATGAAAAAAAAAAAAAAAGAATTAAAAGAAGAATTGTTGAAGACCTTAACGGTGTTCCATTCCCTGAGTCGCCGATTGTGCCTTTTGCCTCTATTGTTCATGACAGGATTGCTATTGAGGTATTGAGGGGATGTACAAGGGGCTGCAGATTCTGTCAGGCAGGAGTAATTTACAGGCCGTTGAGAGAGAGGAGTCTTGAGAAGGTTTTGTCGTTAGCCTGTAAATTAATCTCAAATACAGGATACGAAGAGGTCTCTTTTGCATCATTGAGCACAGGGGATTACAGCTGTCTTTTGCCTCTGATTAAGACATTTAACAGAATATTTTTAAATAATAATATTGCAGTATCACTGCCGTCTTTAAGGGTGGAGTCTGTTAGCGGGGAAGTCCTGAATGCAATTAAAAGCGTCAGGAAAACGGGATTTACTATTGCACCTGAGGCAGGGACAGAAAGGCTTAGAAATATAATCAACAAAAACTTCGCTGCAGAGGACTACGAACATTCGCTTGAGAAACTTTTCAGTGCAGGCTGGAAAAGCATCAAGCTTTATTTCATGACAGGTCTCCCAACCGAGACCGAACAGGACATTGACGGGATAGTCAGCATGGTAGAGCATGCATCAAAAAAAGGCAGGGAATTGACAAGAAGCAGCGTGAATATAAATGTCGGTGTTTCAGCATTTGTTCCGAAACCCCATACGCCTTTTCAGTGGTTTGGCCAGATGCCGTTTGAAGAACTAAGAAGGCGGCAGGATTATTTAAGAAACTCATTGCAGTCCCGAGGCTTCGGGATTAATTTCAAGGGGCAGCACGTTGAACTGAGCCTTCTTGAATCTGTATTCTCAAGAGGCGATGAAAAAACAGCATCACTCATTGAGACTGCGTGGAGGCTTGGCGCCTGTTTTGACGGCTGGTCAGAGACCTTTGATTTTGCGAAATGGCAGAAGGCTGCTGATATGACGGGGATTGACCTGATGGACTATGCCTCAAGGGAGATAGATATCAGTGAGGGACTGCCATGGGAAATTATAGATACAGGGATAACAAAAGAATTTCTTATAAATGAGCTTAATAAAGCGTTTAGAGAGCAGACAACAGAAGACTGCAGGATTGTCTGTCATGACTGCGGACTGAAATGCAGGACGACAGTTCACAGTTCACCCCGGCCTCGCTCCGCCAGCCCCACTATCGGGAGCATGGCCGGGGCGAAGCGGGGCGGGCAGTTCACAGCCAACAGTTATAAGCTGACAAGAGACTTAAGACTTACAGCAGGAAACCAGCAATTTAAAAAAGCGAGATGGATAAGGGTAATTTACTCAAAAACAGGAGCGCTGAAATACCTCTCGCACCTTGAAGTTATGAGGGCGCTCTTAAGGGCAATAAGGAGGGCAGATATCCCGCTTGTTTATACGAAGGGCTTTCATCCCCATCCAAAGGTATCTTTTGGTCCGGCGCTTCCTGTAGGC
>JACROO010000072.1:3773-9585 GCA_016214355.1 Nitrospirota bacterium
GGCGTTGAAGGGCTCAATGAATATTTTGAGGCAGAGATTTATGACCTATTAGATGTAACTGAAATCCCTGACAAGGTAAATGCAGTACTGCCGGAAGGACTTAGAATCACGGGAACGCCGGCAGTGGTTCGCAAGGGGAAAAACACGGACGATTTTATTTTCAGATACAAGTATAAAATAATTTTTAATAAACAATACATGGATGAAAACCTGCTCCAGAATTTTATCCGGAACCCCGAATGTCTGATAACGAGAGACGGAATATCTTTTGATATAAGACCGATGGTAGAAAAGGCAGAGATTAATGACGGGGCTGTTTTACTTGTCCTCAGAGATACAGGTAAAATAAAAGTAAGGCTTTATGAAATATTAAAAGAGATATTTAAATTGTCAACGAATGAATGGTATGAACTTGAAATTAAAAGGACGCAGGTTTATTGCTGCAGGGAAGATAAAGAAACAAGGCTTCTGTCAATAGTTCACGGCGAGGGTGAAAAGGCATGGCTAACGATATAGTAATAAATGTAAGCAGAGAGGAAACGAGGGTGGCACTGCTTGAATCAGGACAGCTTGCAGAACTCTATATTGAGAGAAAAAGAGACATAAGTCCTGTTGGCAATATTTATAAAGGCAGGGTTGTAAAAATTCTGCCCGGCATGCAGTCTGCATTTATTGACCTGGGTTTCGGGAAGGCTGCATTCCTTCATGTTGCAGATATTTTTTCGGGTTTTGATTATTCTCTCTTTGGTGAAGATATTACCGATATATTACCGACGCATCTTCCGATAGAGGAACTCCTGCAGGAAGGGCAGGATATTGTTGTTCAGGTTTCAAAGGATTCCATCGGGACAAAGGGTGCGAGGGTAACATCGTATATAACTATGCCCGGAAGGTACCTTGTCATTATGCCGGGCGTTGACCACATAGGAATCTCAAGAAGGATTTTAGATGAGAATGAACGGACAAGGCTGAAGGAGCTTGTTGCTGCCATTAAACCGCCTGGTATGGGACTAATTGTGAGGACAGCGAGCGAAGGATGCACCGAGGCAGAGATTAAGAAAGATATTGAGTTTCTGATGTTGATGTGGGAGAACATCCAGAATAAAAGAGATAAGGTCAGTGCTCCGCACCTGCTTTACGGCGACTTTGATATTATATTCAGGACCGTAAGGGATTTGCTCGGGCATGAAGTAAACAGGCTTATTATTGACTCCATGACTGAATATAAGAGGGTAGTGGATTTTGTTGATACGTATTTTCCAAAGCTGAGGTCAAAGATTGAGCGTTACGACAGTTCTGAACCAATCTTTGATTTTTTCGGCATAGAGCTTGAGATACCAAAGGCGCTTGGAAGTCGCGTGTGGCTTAAATCCGGCGGGTACATCCTCATAGACCAGACAGAGGCATTGACCGCAATAGATGTAAATACAGGGAAATATGTCGGCAAGGTGACGCTTGAAGATACGATACTTAAGACAAATCTTGAGGCTGTAAAAGAGATAGCATATCAGATAAGGCTGAGGAATCTGGGAGGCATCATAATAATAGATTTCATAGACATGGAAAAGGAAGAAAACAGGAAGAGGCTGTTTACTGCATTTCAGGAGGCCATGGCTAATGACCGTGCAAAAACCACGATGCTTCAGGTTTCGGAGATCGGGCTGATTGAGATGACAAGAAAAAGGGTGAGGGAAAGTCTCGGAAGGACGCTGTGCGAGCCGTGCTTTTATTGCGACGGCAAAGGTTTTGTGAAATCCCCGATGACGGTTTGTTATGAGATCTTCAGAGAATTAAGAAAGATAGGGTCAGAAAAAAAGTCCGGCAAGATTGTAATAACAGCACACCCGCATGTGGCAGACCTTTTCTATGAAGAAGAAAGAGAAGGGGTTGAGGATATTGAGAAAGAATACGGTTTTAAACTTATAATAAAGGCTGATAAGAATTTCCATCAGGAATACTATGAGGTGGCTCCGCTTTGATGACATTAAACGGCAAGTTCAACAAGTTGAAAGAGAGCCTGAGGCAGATGGAGCGGGTTGTTATTGCCTATTCAGGAGGCGTTGACAGCACGTTTGTTTTAAAGGCTGCCTCCCTGTCAAATTTAAAGCGGCTTCTTGCAGTAACCGCATCATCAGAAAGCCTTCCATCTGATGAACTTTCATTAGCTGAACAAACCGTGTTTTCCCTTAATATCCCGCACAGGATAATAAAGACAGAGGAACTCAAAGACGAAAACTTCTCAAACAACCCGTCAGACAGATGCTATTACTGTAAAAGGGAGTTGTTTAGTTTGCTCAGAGATATTGCAGTCAAGGAAGATTTTTGCTATGTCCTTGACGGCACTAATGCAGATGATGCTTATGACTACCGCCCCGGCAGGCGTGCGGCTGTTGAAATGGGTGTGCGGAGCCCTCTCCTTGAGAACGGGCTCGGCAAGGAAGAAATAAGAAAACTCTCTTTTGAGCTTGGACTCCCGACATGGAATAAGCCCTCTGCCCCCTGCCTTGCATCGCGTTTCCCATACGGGCATAAGATTACTGCCGGAGAGCTTAAAAAAATAGAAAGGGCAGAAAATTTTTTAAAAAAGTTCAGACTGAAAGAGCTGAGAGTAAGGCATCACGGCAGCATAGCGAGGATTGAAGTTATGCCTGAAGACATTCCTATTTTTATGGATAAAAAAAATAGAGATGAGACTGTTAATTTCTTAAAGTCTCTCGGTTTTAAGTATGTGACTATTGACCTTCAGGGCTTCAGAAGCGGAAGCCTGAATGGATGACCTCCGGTACAGCAGTGAACTCATAAAGTGTGTAAGATGCGGTGCATGCAAGGCATTGTGTCCGACATATCTGACCGCACTTGATGAGACGATGGGCTCACGCGGCAGGATTGCAATGCTCGGCGCAATGAAGTCAGGAAGCCTTTTGCCCTCCAGCAGACTTTCCGACAAAATCTTCAGTTGCATCCTCTGCGGCGCATGCAGGGACCTATGCCCGACAGGCATTGATATTTTAGAGACAATATACCACGGCAGGGTTAAACTGAAAAACTTTTACAGGAGAGGACGGCTTTTTTCAAAAGCTGCGAAATTTTCCATCCCAATGATGAATTCTGTTTTTTTTATTTTAAGAGGCATGCAGAAAATTTTTTATCAGCCGCTTTATAAGATAGGGAAGCTTCCTTATATCCCTGAGATAACATCAGTCCCTTTCAAAGACAGCGCTCAGGTTTATAAAAATACAAAAAAAATAGGAAGAGTTGCTATTTTTGCTGGATGTGCTGTTAATTATTTTTATCCTCACCTCGGCGGCAGTCTTCTCAATATCCTTCTTGCAAGAGGATATGAGGTAGTCGTACTTAAGGGTGAAGTCTGCTGCGGCTCGCCTATGAGGGCTATGGGGCTTGAGGAAGAGGCAATAGCACTTGCAAGGAAAAATGTAGAGCTTTTTAACAGAGTAAGGGCAGAGGCAATCCTGTGTATGTGTCCGACGTGCACAATGGTCATAAAGAGAGAATATCCGCTGCTGATAAATGACACCATTGAGAAAATAATGGATGTGAATGAATTCTTCATCAAAAACGATATTCTCAACTCCGGACACAACTCCCCCGGGGAGCTTAAAATCAGGAGGAGGATTGTCACATACCAGGACCTGTCCGAAAAAATAGGACATAAAAAAAACAGAAATATCTCTGATACTAATGCGGATACACTTGTAACCTCCTGCCCGGGGTGCATGATACAGTTTGAAAATATTAAAAGGCAGAGCAGGCTTGATATTGATATTGTGCATATGGTTGAGATAATTGAAGAAGCGATGTGCGGAGAGAAGGCAGCTTAACAGTCTTAAGCATTTTCTTGTTAGTTCTTGGTATAATATATTTTAAAATTGTTAGTTTTTTCTACCGTTATCTGCCTGCTAAAAACTAACAATTAAAAATTAATAAATGCGGGGGACAGATTTATGAAGTTTTTTATTGACACGGCTAATATCAAAGAAATTAAAGAGGCATGGTCATTTGGCGTTATTGACGGGGTTACGACAAATCCGTCTCTGATATCAAAGGAAAACAGAAAGCCTGTGGAGCTGCTCAGGGAAATCTGTGAGATAGTTAACGGCCCTGTGAGCGCGGAGGCAGTCAGCCTTGAGGCAGGGAAAATGATAGAAGAGGCAAAGGAACTGGCTAAGATTCACAAAAATATAGTTGTAAAAATTCCTATGACAAAAGACGGGTTGAAGGCGACAAAGGAGTTGTCACGGCTTAACATAAAAACCAATGTTACACTTATATTCTCGCCGTCGCAGGCTTTACTGGCAGCAAAGGCAGGAGCCACTTATGTGAGCCCTTTTGTTGGGAGGCTTGACGACATAAGTCATTACGGCATGGACATTGTGGGTCAGATACTTGAGATATATGAAAATTATGGCTTTGAGACAGAGGTAATTGTTGCGAGCATACGGAATCCGCTGCATGTTGTTGATGCCGCTCGGATGGGCGCTCACATTGCAACGATACCGTTTTCGGTCATAGAACAGCTTTTAAAACATCCGCTGACCGATATCGGGATTGAAAGATTCCTGAAAGACTGGGAAAAGGTACCGAAATAATAATGTGAACAGTGATCAGTGAATAGTGAACAGTAAAGGGATAAAATGCCAATATTTGAATATAAATGTGATGACTGCGAAGGAGAGTTTGAAAAACTTATTTCCAGGCAGAACAACGATGTCTTGTGCCCGAAGTGCAGTTCAAAAAATGTTAAAAAGAAGTTTTCGGTATTTGGCATGAGCGGAGTTGAAAAAAAGGTTGGCTCTTCTGGTTCAGGCTGTCATTCATGCAGTTCGTCGTCCTGCAGTTCGTGTAATTAAAAGCTCATAGTTTATAGTTCGCTATAAGCTGAGTACCATAAATAAAAGAAGGAGAAATTATGAAGGCAAAGAGCGGTGATAAGCTCAAGGTGCATTATACTTTAAAAATTAACGGTGGAGAGGTTGTTGAATCGTCTTTTGATGCAATGCCGATGGAATTCACGCTCGGCGACGGGAAAATGATTGAGGGATTTGAAAAGGGAATCGCCGGCATGACTATCGGCGAGAAAAAAACAATCCTTATTCCGTCCGATCAGGCATATGGTCCGCGCAGTGAAAGCAAGGTATTTGAATTTCCAAAGAACAGGTGTCCGGAAGGTTTTACGCCGGAGGTTGGACAGATGGTGCAGATGTTCTGGCCCGACGGAAAATCTTTTATGGTTACTGTAAAAAATTTAACTGAAAATGGTTTTACAATGGATGCAAATCACCCTCTGGCAGGCAAGGATCTGACCTTTGATTTAGAGCTTGTTGGAATAGCAACTTAAAATAGCAATGAACAGGCATGGACGCCTTCAAAACCTCTATCAAGCAACAAGATTTATTAGATGCCATTATACAATCTGCAAGGGTTTTTTGGTAAATTTATTCTGCTGCTGATTGTGCAATGGCATTTGCTGAGGAGTTGCGCATAGAGCTTTTTCATGCGTCCATGCCTTATGCTGAATGCATTTGGGGTGGTTAAAATTATGACGCAATTTACAATTCAGGATTTTTTAAAAAAGAAAAAAGAGCGTAAGAAAATTACGATGCTTACTGCCTATGACTATCCGTTTGCACAGATTGTGGATGAGGCGGGGATTGATGCAATACTTGTCGGTGATTCCCTCGGCATGGTAGTGCAGGGGATGGACAATACCCTTTCTGTGACAATGGATGAAATGGTTTATCATACAAGAATGGTTTCAAGGGCTGCTAAAAATGCAATGATTATAGGCGACATG
>JACROO010000110.1:0-1399 GCA_016214355.1 Nitrospirota bacterium
TCTAAAAAATCAGAATAATTCTTGTCAAGTCCTATGAAAATGAGGTAAACTTTGGGAGATATCCAGAAACTATATAATCATTAGTTGTCGAGGTCGCTTCGCTCCCTCGACAACGCTGCGGATGAGGAGCATCCACTGTTTGTTCGGCGCGAAGCGCCTCACAACCAGCGGATGGAACAGACGCCCTGCGGGCGCTCCTCATCCGCAGCGTTAGCCCTAATTAATCACCACTTCTTGACAATACAGTGATACCGTATGTAGTATTATAATATGTCTGTAAAGAAAACAAGGATTATTCTTGACACTAATGTTCTCTACGCGGGTCTCTATTCATCAAAAGGAGCTTCTTTCAGAGTTTTACAGGCAATAGAAAAAGACAGATTGAAATTAGTAATGTCAACCACTTTGCTTTTTGAATATGAGGATATTTTAAAAAGAAATCAAATTGTTTTAGGCTTGTCAGATGAGGAAATTGAAAAGATACTGGACTATCTCTGTTTACAGAGCGAACATCAAAAGATATATTTTCTGTGGCGTCCCCATCTGCCAGACCCTAAGGATGATCATTTATTGGAGTTAGCTGTTGCCTCTGGAACAAAGCTTATTGTGACTCACAATACGAAAGACTTTAAGGGGATAGAAAAATTTGGCATAATATCACTAACGCCAAAAGAATTGATGGAGGAAATAATATGAGTGCTTTGAGTTTGAGATTACCTGATTCAATACACCGTCATATCAGGGAAGTTGCAAAAAAGGAAGGTGTATCTATCAACCAGTTTGTTTCGTCGGCGGTATCAGAGAAAATTTCTGCGTTGATGACGGAGGACTATTTGAAAAACAGAGCCAAAAGGGCCAAAAAAGAAGATTTCAGAAAAATATTAGCTAAGGTTCCAAGCCGCAAGCCAATCGTGGGAGACGAACTATAGATTTTTGGGCTAACAATCAAATCCAGCGGACAGCGTATAACGCCACCGCTGATTTAGGTCGTTAAATAAAAAAATAGAAAAATTTACGAGAAATGGTTGTTTAGATCCTAATAGAGAGAGCCGCGATATTGACATAGCTGTAGAAGGAATTAATCCCGGCGATTTCTTCGATTATTATGGCGATCTATTACTAAAACTATCTAAACCTGTTGATGTAATTGATCTATCGGAAACTTCAAAATTTGTAATCTTAGTTAAAAAAGAAGGAGTACCAATTTATGGCTGAATATAAAGAACGCATTGAAGCAGAATATGAAGCCATAGAAACAACATTAGCTACCCTACCCAAAAAACCTCTCTCCCAATTATCTGAATTAGAACTTGCAGGAGTGGCAACGTTATTGAATAATTTTTAGAATGGCATCGAAAATATATTAAAACAAATTTTTCAAAAACAATCTATTAAATTA
>JACROO010000110.1:1411-3953 GCA_016214355.1 Nitrospirota bacterium
AAAATATCATCTCTGATGACCTAACGAATGAACTCAAAAAATACTTAAGTTTTAGGCATTTTGCCGCACATGGCTACGCTTTTAATCTAAATCCTGAAAGACTAGAAAAACTCACGGATAATATTTCAAAAGTGTTTGAAAATTTTAAAGTCGAAATAAATAAAATCTTTATCTAACAACTCAATCACGCGGATTTTGCCTGCGGCAAAACCGCTTATTTTATCGTTACAACTCCTTCAGTTTCTCTGTCTGATAATGCGTAATAAGGCTGTCAATAAGTTCATCAAGGTCGCCGTCAATGACCATGCTGAGCTTATGCAGGGTAAGACCAACCCTGTGGTCAGTTACCCTGTTTTGAGGGAAGTTATAAGTCCTTATCTTCTCGCTTCTGTCACCCATGCCTATCTGTGATTTTCTTTCATCAGCCCTTTCTTTATCCTGTTTTTCCGTCTCTATTTCATAAAGCCTAGAACGAAGGACTTTAATCGCCTTTTCCCTATTTTTTATCTGTGAGCGGCTGTCCTGACACTGAACGATTAAGCCTGTTGGAATATGAACAATCCTTACAGCAGAATATGTTGTATTTACTCCTTGCCCGCCGGGACCTGAGGCACAAAATGTATCAACCCTGAGGTCATTTTCTTCAACCTTTACATCAACATCCTCTACCTCTGGAAGCACTGCAACTGTTGCAGTGGATGTATGAATCCTGCCGGAAGTCTCTGTAGAAGGAACCCGCTGGACCCGGTGTACGCCGCTTTCATATTTCATACGGCTGTATGTACCTTTGCCCTGAATAGATGCAATAACCTCTTTTATTCCGCCAATTCCTGTTGAGTTAATATCTATCATCTCTACCTTCCATCGTCTTGACTCAGCATATTTGGTGTACATCCTAAATAGTTCTGCTGCAAAGAGGGCTGCCTCTTCCCCTCCTGTGCCTGCCCTTATCTCAAGGAAGATATTTTTCTCATCACGAGGGTCCTTTGGAATAAGCATCAACTTCAATTCATCTTCAAGTCGCGGCTTCCTTTCTTTCAGTTCTTCAAGCTCTACCTCAGCAAGCTCTTTTAATCCATCTTCTCCGTCACTGTTTAAAATTTCCTGTGCTTCCTTCATTTCGGAAAGAAGCTTTTTGTATTCCCTAAATTTTCTGACAAGTCCTGAGATTTCTGCCTGCTCTTTGGAATACTTCTGATAGAGAGTAAAGTCAGAAAACACAGAAGGGTCGCTTAAAAGATTTGTAATCTTTTCGTATTTCTGTTCAATTGTCTCAAGTTTTTCAAGTAACATTTTATCGCCTTATTATTAATAGAAATAAAAAGAGGAAACTCATCTGCGGCAAAATTGCACGAGTTTCCTCTTTAATCTTAAGCCTATCTACTTCTTTGCGTATTTTTTTCTGAACTTCTCAACCCTGCCTTCTGCATCAACAAGCTTCTGCTTGCCTGTAAAAAATGGGTGGCACTTAGAGCATATGTCTACATGGATTGACGGCTTTGTTGACCTTGTAGTAAAGCTCTCTCCACATGCGCAGACCACCTTCGCCTCTTTATACACAGGATGAATTCCTTCTTTCACTTCATAACCTCCGCTACCTATTTTAAACAGAATAACAAAATTTTGAAAAATTTTCAATTTAGGTTTTTATTATATCATGCCACGGTAACTTCTGCTTCCTTAGCCTTTGCTGCTTTTTTCTGAGCGGCTGCCTCAGCAATTTCCATGTAATTAAATGTCCCGGTAATAGCAACAACAGGACACTTAGATGTACAAATACCGCAGCCAATACACTTATTCTGCTCTATGATATGGAGTTTCTTTAGTTCACCAGATACTGCATTCACAGGGCAAACCTTTGTGCATATACCACAGCCGATACATTTCTCTGTGACAAACGCCTTTGGTCTCATGGGTATATAATCCATAATTGAATTTGTAGGGCATTTTGCTACACAGAGACCGCAGACCTTACATTTATCAAGATTAATCCTTGATAGATTATTTTCAACTACCGGTGCATTGTAAGGACAGACTTTCACACATATCCCGCAGGCAATACATCCTACCTGACAATTCTTTCTGGTATCAGCCCCTTTGTCTTTTGAATGACACCTTATAAGAACCTCCTTTTTAGCAGGTGAAATCTCAATAACCTTTGTGGGACATGCCTGTGCACATTTTCCGCAGGCTGTGCATTTTGCAGGGTCAACAATGGGGATACTGTTTTCACTCATTGTCATTGCATCAAAAGGGCAAACCCTTACACATGTACCATAGCTAAGGCATCCATAGACACATGCTTTGTCGCCTCCACCTGCAAGTATGGCAGCCCTGCAATCCTCTATGCCTTCATATTTAAATCTTCTTGCAGACTTTGTGATCTCTCCCTGACAGAATATCCGGGCTATGCGCGGCTCTAACTCTTTTGCCTCTTTCCCTGTTATGCGGGCAACCGCTTTTGCCACAGAGGCTCCACCGGGGGGGCATAAGTTTGGTGCAACATCCTGATTGAGCACTACTGCCTCTGCGTATCGCTGAC
>JACROO010000111.1 GCA_016214355.1 Nitrospirota bacterium
TCAGGTAGCAAAGACGCTTTACGGGCATTTTTTACAAAAAGGGCATACTGTTATAACATCCCTGAAATCAAAAAAGATAGACCTGATATTAATGATCCATCCAAACCGTCACCTGCGCGTATGCAGTTACGGTATTGAAGATATTCAGAGCTATATTGCCCTACATCCCAACACCCTTCTGGTTCACCGCGTTAATACATGTGATGAGCCGAGGGGTACAAATTTTGAAAATAAAATGCTTCTGAATGCAAACCAGCTTGCAGACTATACGGTTTTTGTGAGTGCATACCTGAAAGACCTCTTTATCAAAAAGGGCTTTGATACTAAACGCCCCCATTCCGTGATCCACACGGGCCCTGATGAGAAAATCTTTAATCCCAATGGCAGGGCTGACTGGAAGCAGGGAGAGAAGCTCACAATTGTTACACATCACTGGTCAGGTAATTTTATGAAGGGGTTTGATGTATATGAGAGGCTGGACTTACTGCTGGGGACAGAGCCATACCGCAGTTTATTTGAGTTTACAATTATTGGCAATGTGCCTACAGGCATGGATTTTAAACACACAAACATTATTCCACCATTGTCAGGGCAGGAACTTGCCCATGCTATCAAACAAAATCATATTTATCTGTCAGCTGCAAGGAACGAACCTGCAGGCAACCACTACATTGAAGGGATGCGATGCGGATTGCCGGCCCTGTTTTTAAACAGCGGGTCTTTGCCTGAGTATTGCGCCCCCTGCGGTGTTGAATTTAATCTGATAAATTTTGAAGAAAAATTGTTAGAGATGAAAAACGAATATCCTGCACTAAGGGGAAAAGTATCAGGATGCCCTTATACAGGAAGCAGGATGTCTGCACAGTATATATCAGTGTTTGAGGAACTGTTTGCCCAAAGACAGCAGAACCCTGTCCCCGAACCGGGATTAGGCACGGTAATAAGGCAAAGGCTGATAACAGATGCTCTCACAAAACTGAGGCGAGGTAAGGAACTTTTTACTAGGGCTTATGAACATCTGAGATGATTATTCCTGACTGGCTTAAAAAAGCCAAAGACACAATCCCTGTCTGGATGGAGAAAGTATCTGCAGGCGGCGAGACAGGACGGTTTAAGTTTTGTGTAAACGGAAGGACCATGACAGGTGAAAAGGCAACGCTCGGCTTCAGTTGTTTTGCGCTCAGGATTTTTTATACCATTGGACTTTGGGACAAACTTGACTCAGGGAAAAAGTCAGAATGGATAAAGTTTTTGCAGTCATTCCAGTCGGCAGACGGCGCTTTTATAGATCCGCCAATACTTGAAAATTGCGATTCATGGAAGGAAAGATTAAAGAGGATTTTACTAAGAAGAAAGGGACACCGGGGAATATCTCAGAGGCAGGCGGTTTTGAATGCCGAAACAAAACAGGCTATTGCCACTCTTGCACAGGTTGGGGCACAGGCAGCCTATCCTTTTCAGGATTTTCCGCAGCACCCTGATGGTATAAGAAAATATCTAAAAGGGCTTGACTGGTCGCAGCCCTGGTCGGCAGGAGGACAGGCAGCCGCGCTTGCAACATTTATAAAAAATGAGGCGCCGAGATTTTTATCTTCTGAAGAAGCAGAACTGCTGCTTAAGGAAGCTGTAAACTTTTTTGGAAATTCTGCTGACCCTGAGACAGGGGCATGGTTTTTAGGGCCAAGGCCGGCGCATTATCAATTAATAAACGGGGCAATGAAGGTTCTCACTGCCCTTGACTGGCTTGAATGCGAGATTCCTTATCCGGAGCAGCTTATTGACAAATGCCTGTCGTCCCTTCCGGTGCAGGAGGGATGCCATATTGTTGATTATGTCTATGTTTTGTACCGCTGCAGCATAATGACTGATTACCGCCGTAATGAGATAATTAGCTATTTAAAAAATATTCTTGACATGATTCCCCATCACTATCAGCACGACGGGGCATTTTCATATCATAAAACCCACAACCAGACCCGGTACTACGGCGTCAAAATTGCCCGGCCCCTGAGACAGAGCGACCTACAGGCAACTTTCCTTCTCTGCTTTGCAATTGCAATGATTTCTGTTGTTTCAGAGATTGATGACTTAAGATGGAAGGTAATCAGGCCTTAAGATGCCCGATAAGATTATCAAAGTAAATTTTTT
Organism: Nitrospirota bacterium; assembly: GCA_016214355.1. GTDB lineage: Bacteria > Nitrospirota > Thermodesulfovibrionia > UBA6902 > DSMQ01 > JACROO01. Next base: position 2,149 of record JACROO010000111.1, read on the forward strand.
CATAAAGTCCTTGTATTTAAATGACTATAACAAAGTCCTGCCCTCTCACTGGATAAGATGCCTTCAGCTTATGAGGTATTTTAAGGGCATTGAGGGTTTGCGGGTGACTGTTAATAATTTTACGTACCTCCCGGATATTTTAGTGATAATGCGTGGTTTCGGAGGATTTGAACAACTGCTTGCCGCGGCTTACAGGCGGCTTGAGACCAAGGTGGTCTGGGATACATGTGTCAACTACTTTGAGAGGGACGGTAAGAACCTTCAGGTTCTGCCTTCTCAAATTGCTGTTGCACATAAGATGATTGCGGACTGCGACGCAGTCTTTACAGCATCGCGTTTTATAAATGACTTTGCATCAAAATACATAAAATCTTTTTATCTGACGGACACGATTGATAAAGGGCATTTTTCTTTCTGGAAGGAGGACATTAACCTGAAAGCGCCGGTAATCGGCTGGTCAGGTTTTGCAGTAAAGGCAAAGATACTTGAAAGGTATAAACATTTTTTGGGAAAGCACCGTGTCCTGATTATTGCAGATAAGGACCCCTTGCTTGATTTTGACTATGAATTTATCAGATGGGATTACCACCGTTTCCCGCATGATATATTAAGATGTGACGTTATGTTTTCACCGCGTGAGGTCAATGACATGTATAATCAGGGGCACAGCATTTTTAAGGTAGGGGTATTCCTGTCTGAGGGGATACCTGTAATCGCTGACCCTATTCCTTCGTATACTGAACTCCGATGTCCTCATCTTTATCTCTGTGATACAGAAAATACTGATATTGAAAAGGTATTAATGGGGATGGATACGGATAAGAGGGCATGGGATAAACAGTTCAGCTCAGAGAATATTGTGCGGGAATATAATGAGGTTTTTAAGAAATTATGTCCAGTGTAGTTTGCGGAAGCCGTAAGCAGGCATAGACGCCTTCAAAACCTCTATAAAGCAACCTGCCTGCCGGCAAGATTTTTAGATGTCATTACACAATCAGCAACATCATAAATTTATCAAAAAAACTTTTACAGATTATGTAATGACATGGGTTTAGGTGTTGCGAATAGAGCTTTTTCATGCGTCTATGCCATTTTGAGGTGCAAGAATATTATGCTGGGGTACCATGTTAAAAAAACTAATTAAAAAAATTATTTTTCATCCGTCTATTTCAAAGAAAATTACTGTTTTTTTGCTCAAGCTGATGAACAAGGCATATTACCTGCTCGGGATTTTTGTGACTGCCGCTGAAAAAGGCGTGCATCCTAAACACAGGCTTACGGATTATCACCGGTTTTTTCTTGACAACGTAAATTCAGAAGACCGCGTGCTTGATGCAGGCTGCGGGCACGGGCTTGTGGCAAGGGATGTTGCATTAAAAGTCAAAGAGGTTATATGCATTGATTTGAATGAAAAACATATTGAAGGGGCAAGACGAAATTGCAGAGATGTTCCGGCAGGCAGGATTAAATTTATTCACGGAGATGCCACGGCATATGATTTTAAGCATTCATTTGACAAAATAATCCTCTCAAATGTCCTGGAACACATTGAAGACAGGGTTGGTTTTTTAATCAAAATAAAAAAACTTGCGCCGGTGTTTCTGCTGAGGGTTCCTATGATAAACAGGGACTGGATGACACTCTATAAAAAAGAACTTGGACTGGAATACCGGCTTGACAGTACACATTTTATTGAATATACGCCTGAATCTTTTAAAGATGAACTGGAAAAAGCCGGGCTTGAGATTGAGTCATACTCAATACAATTCGGCGAGATATGGGCTAAGGCTAAAAGCCGGGCATGAATTTAATTCTTTTTTTTACATACGGCGTATCGCTACGGACGTGGGATGAGAAAGGTTTATTAGACAGGGAGGTTCTCCTTTATCAAAAAATTGCAAAAGACGGAGTAAGAGTCACTTTTGTTACATACGGTGACGAAGGAGATTATGCCTATAAAGACCGGCTCCCGGATATAGAGATACTGCCTTTTTATGCATTTACGAGGAGACCATCATTCAGGATCCTGACCTTCCTGCATTCCCTCCTGCTGCCGTTCATCATCAGGAACAAGGTTAAAAATGCTGACATACTTAAGACCAATCAACTCTCCGGGAGCTGGGCTGCTGTTATCGGGAAGCTGCTCTACAGGAAAAAACTCATTGTAAGGTGCGGATATGAATGGTATAAATTCGTGACAAAAGAAGCTGTCTCCCTGCCAAGAAAATTGGCTGTATTTTTTGCTGAATGGCTTGCATATAGGACCGCAGACAGGATTATCCTCAGCTCACACGGAGACAGGGAATTTGTGCTATCAAAGTTCAGAATAAAAAACAGCAAGATAACTGTTAATTATAATTTCATTGACACAGGATTATTTAAACCAATTACCAGCGATATAAAAAAAGACCATCTCCTTTATATCGGCAGGCTCTCACGGCAGAAAAATCTTTTTTCCCTGTTTGATGCAATAAAAGGCTCGGCATGGACGCTTGATATAATTGGTGATGGAGAATTAGAGGCAGAGTTAACGGGATATGCAAGGGCAAATAATATAAGGGTAAATTTTTTGGGCAGGGTTGCTAATAATAAACTGCCTGAGATTATTAACCAGTATCCATTAGTTATCCTTCCCTCCTGTTATGAAGGGAATCCCAAGGTCCTCCTTGAGGCAATGAGCTGCGGATGTGCAGTTATCGGGGCAGATGTTGACGGCATAAGGGAAATTATCAAAAATAATGTTAATGGAGTTTTGTGCGGCACAAACGCTGAATCTATAAAAGGCGCCATTGAAGGAATAATAAATGATAAAGAGTTGCAGGAGAGATTAGGCAGAGGGGCAAGATTGTTTGTAGAAGAAAACTGCAGTATTGAGGCAGCCGTTAAAAGAGAATTGTCCGTTTATAAAGGGTTAACATGAAAATACAGTTGCCATGTAGTCTTGATACAGTGGTACTTTTTTTCTGTCATTCCACACTTGATGCGGAATCCAGTGTTTTACGTGAAAAAGTGAATCTATTTTCTCTCTGGATTCCCCGATCAAGTCGGAGAATGACAAAAGACGCTATAATTTTGATGTTTGATATCCTGCTGTCTTGCCGCAGATTCATTAAAAAATGTCAGAATATTTAAAAGAGGCATTGTGGATAGCAGACTTGACTGTCAATAAACTGGCAGACAAGAACCTGCTGCTGCCGAGGAGGATAGATGCCCAGAGCGGCGAAATCATTGACCCTGAGAGGATGATAGATGATTTAGGAGACTATGTTCAGAATATCTGGTATTTAGGCAAGATACTCGGCAATCAGGGATTGATGGATTTTGCGGTGACAAGTGTCTGTAATGCAGCGCGTTTTTATCAGGATGATTCAGGATTGTTTAAAAGTGCATTTCAGAAAAATTCGCTGATAGACTGGTACAGCAATGAGGATGTATTTGTAGGGCTGACGTCTCTTTACAAGCTTTCAAAAGACAGGCAGTTGGAGGAGATAATACTCAGGTTTCAGCGAGGTCTTGCGAAATATTCTAATCGTTCAGGGTTTTTGTTTGCCGGCAGGAGAGGTCTTCTGAAATATGTCAGTGTTCCCCCAAAAGCTTTTATTGAGGGACTTGTACATGTTTATGCCGCTAACGGTTCCCGAGAGACGCTTGAACTGGCAAAAAGACTCTCAGAGCCGTGGCTTCGCCTCGCATTTTTCAAAAGACACGGAGTTTTCCCTTCAAGGATGCTTAATATTGACTGGCTATACAACATGAATGACAGTATGCACCGATATAAACTGTGGCATCTTCGTTTTTTAGGAGAGTGCGGAATTCCGAAGACAAATACAAATTTTCTGCAGGGGATTCTTGAACTCTGGAATGTGACTGAAGCTAAAATCTACGAAGATTCTATGAGACGGTGGATAGACACTGCAGAAAGGGATTTAATTAAAAATGACCTCTATGCGGCATCTTACAATGTTTATAGCAAAGACTGGTCTTTTCACAATAAAGCGATAATCCCGATTATCGCTGTCCTGGCTTTTTATGCTGATTTTTGTAAATCCCTCGGTGATGAGAGAGTTCTGTTAATCCTTGAACAGAGGGTAAAAAAAATTTTGCAGTTACAGACTGAGACAGGGTTTTTCAGGGATGCACCGCATGACCCTAAAGACCCAAAATACAACAGGGGCTTTCTTGACTGTCAGACTGACATGTCTGTCCTTTTGCTGAAGCTGTACTGCCTCACAAAGAATAAGTTATACCTTGAGTCAGCCGGCCGGTGTATTGACAGTGTTATCAGGTATCTTAAGCGGCCGTCAGGTTACATAGAGTATTTTAATGTTTCAAACGGAAGCGCTGAGTATCATTCCAGGATGTACGTAAAATTTTTCACTCTGTTTATGAAGGCACTCATTCTTTTGGATGCTGTCCTGTCAGGAAAAGATGTTTATCAGGATGAACTGTTAATCATAGCTGCCGACAGATAGGAAAATGTGTTAATGACTACACCCGCTGTATCTGTCATCATGTCTGTTTTTAATGAGCAGCGATACCTCTCAAAGTCAATAGAGAGCCTCCTCCAGCAGACATTTAAAGACTTTGAATTTATCATTGTGGATGATGCATCCACAGATGCATCATTTGAAATAATGCAGAGATATGCATCTGAAGACAGCCGGATAGTATTGATTAAAAATCCTGTTAATCAGGGGCTTGCTTCATCATTGAACAATGCCCTTGGTGCTGCAAAAGGTGAGTTTATTGCAAGAATGGATGCAGATGATACATCTGTAAAGAACAGGCTTGAGATTCAGTTTGAGTTCCTCGACAAAAATCCCGGAATTGCACTTGCAGGCAGTTCCATAGAGCTTATTGACCCTGACGGAAATATTATTGCCCGCTCTGATGCGGTGGATAATCCGGCAATTCTCAAAAAACTCATATTTTATAAAAATATATGCCCTCATCCGACATGGATGTTCAGAAAAGGAATATTAAATGACCTTAAGGGATACAGGAGCCTGCCTGCTGCTCAGGACTATGATTTTTTAATGAGGCTTTATTCTGCAGGCTATGAAATTTCTAATATAAATATTCCGCTTCTGCATTACAGGGTGCATGAAAGGAAGATTTCCTTTGATGGAAGTCTGACCCAGATAAGATTAAGCAGATACCTGAGAAAACTATACAGAAACGGTCTTATTCTCAATAACAGGTTTTTTGAGAAAGGACAGACAACATTTGCCCCGCCTTCTAAGATTTTGCAGAGAATACACTCCCTCTCATTAAGGCTTTTTGAAAAGGGCCGGTTTTTAATGAAGGATAATTCGCCAATAAGCGGTGTTTTACTGTTATGTGTTTCCGCCCTGCTGTCGCCGTATATGGCTTATTTTATATATTGCGGTTTCAGGGCAAAACTGATTGAGAAAAGTGCAGGAAATTAACAGGGAGAAAAAAATTAAGGTTCTTCATATTCATGCCTCTGCAGAAATAGGCGGTGCGGAGAATATAACCTTTGAACTCCTCCGGAAGACAGATAAAGGAGCTTTTGATGTCAGGGTGTTATTTGACTGCATAAAAGGACCAATAATGTCTTATTACCATAAAGAGGGGATAGAGATTTTTGAGTCAACTGGTATACTGAAGGATATTCGTTTTATCCTTGCTTTCAAGCCGGACATTATTCATCTGTATGGTTTAAGGACAAACCTTAAATGGCGCCCCATATTGATGCTGCTTGGATTCAGGAATGTCATAGGTGCGATGATGGGACTTACGAACACAGAAAAGATAGGCTTCTGGAGGATAAAGCTTGATGTCTGGACATCCTGTCTTCTTAAGAAATACGTAACCAATTCCAGAAAAGTTGCCGACTATCTTAAAGACAGGGGGTTCCCGGAGGAAAAATTAGAAATTATATATAACGGGATTGAGACCGGTAAGTTCAGGGCATTACAGGAGACAGAAAAAGAGCAAATCAAAAAGAGGCTTGGGATTCCGCCTGATAGTGTAGTTATAAGCTGTGTTGGAAATTTAAGAATTGTAAAGGGGCACGGGTTTTTAATTGACGCCCTTTCTATTCTCAAAAGACTTAATTTTTCTGCCTTGATGATAGGCGATGGGGATTTAAAAGACACATTAATAAAAATTTCCCTTGAGAAGGGGATTAAGGTTAAAGTCCATTTTCCTTGACACGTCCCTTATATTCCGGAAGTGCTGGCAATCAGCGATATCTTTGCACTTTCATCTTTGTCAGAAGGAATGCCTGTTTCTATTATGGAGGCAATGGCTTCCGGACTGCCTGTTGTGTCAACAGATGTAGGCGGCGTCTCAGAACTTGTTATGGATGGTGAGACGGGTTTTCTCGTGCCCCCTAAAAATCCGGATGCATTGGCAGAAAAGATAAAAGCTTTAATGGATGATAAGGCTTTAAGGGAGAAAATGGGTATGAACGGGCAGGAAAGGATTAATGAGACTTTTACCCTTGAGAGGATGGTGGCAAAAACAGAAGAACTTTATAAAAGCCTTGTCCTCTAAAGTTAATCGGCATGACTATAATGGGATTTTAGATATAACTAAAAATGTGCGGGATATTTGGCATAGTAACAAACAGGGCAGTAGAAGCCTCTGCTCTTGAAAAGGCTGGAAAAATCCTCAGCCACCGTGGACCTGATGACAGCGGGATATGGATAAGTAAAAATAGCCATGCGGGGCTCGGACACCAAAGGCTCTCTATTATTGACCTCTCAGGAAATGCGCATCAGCCGATGTCAAATGAAGCTTGTCCTGAGTGTAGACGAAGGAACGGCTCAGCATGGATAACTTATAATGGTGAAGTTTATAACTACCGTGAGATTCGTGAGGCGTTAGACGGAAAGGGGCATGACTTTAAAAGCCTTTCTGACACAGAGGTTATTCTGCATGCCTACGAAGAATGGGGAGAAGGCTGCCTTGACAGACTTTCCGGGATGTTTGCCTTTGCAATATGGGACGGAAAAAAACAGAAGCTCTTTCTTGCGAGGGACAGAATCGGGAAGAAGCCTTTATTTTATTACCGGGATTCAAAGACCTTTGCATTTGCATCAGAGATTCAGGCACTCTTAGCCCTGAATATCCCGAAGAGTATTAACCTCTCTGCTGTCCATCAATATCTAACTTATCAATACTTCCCTGCACCTAAGTCTATATTTAAAAATGTCTTTAAACTGCCGCCTGCCCATTATCTGATTTTAGAGAACGGGGTTTTAAAAATTCAGAGATACTGGGATATAAATTTCTCAAAAAAAATATCAGTAATAAGTGAGAAAGAACTCGCAGAAGAAGTCTATGAAAAACTAAAAGAGTCAGTGAGCCAGCGGCTCATCAGCGATGTCCCTCTCGGTGCATTTTTAAGCGGCGGCATTGATTCAAGCATAGTCGTTGCCCTTATGTCTCAGATTATGAAAGAACCCGTGAAAACCTTTTCAATAGGATTTGAAGAAGAGGCATATAATGAACTGCCCTACGCAAGACAAATTGCAAAACTTTTCAAGACAAAGCATAAAGAATTTATTGTCCGGTTTGATGCGCTCAACATCCTGCCGAAACTTGTAAGGCACTACGGCGAGCCGTTTGCTGACTCATCAGCACTGCCTACTTATTATCTGTCAAAGATGACATCCGAGTTTGTAACGGTCGCCCTTTCCGGAGACGGCGGCGATGAGAACTTTGCAGGCTACGACAGGTATTTTGCATTGAAGATTATTAGAGGATTCAAAGGTGTGCCGGAGATATTTAGGAGGTCAATTTTAAATCTGGTAAAAACATTTCCTGAACATGACGGCAAAGGATATGTGAAGCGTTTCAAGCGTTTTTTGGAAGGCTCTTTAGCCCCTGACGGACATGAGTATCTTCAATGGGTAATTGGATTCAGCAGTGGAGATGCCGGAAACCTTTATACACCTTTTATGCAGGATGAGTTGAAAAATGAAGACCCTTACGATTATCTTACAGGTCTCTTTAGGAATAGCACTGCTTTTAATCCGGCAGAGAAGTCTATGGATGCAGATATACACTCATATCTGCCGTTTGATTTGCTGGTAAAGGTTGATATTGCATCAATGGCTAATTCTCTTGAAATAAGATGCCCTTTTTTAGACCACAGATTTATGGAGTTCATCGCTACCATCCCTCTTGAATATAAGCTAAAAGGGAGAATAAAAAAATATATCCTCAAGAAGGCATTCAACGGTCTTATACCTGAGGCGATATTTAAAAGGCGAAAGGCAGGCTTTGGCGTTCCGCTTTACAGATGGCTCAGGCATGAGCTTAAAGATTATATTTCTGAAATACTGTTAAGCCGGCAGTCTGTTGAGAGAAGTTATTTCAAGCCCGACGCAGTCAAAATACTGCTGTCTGAACACATCTCAGGCAGGATTGACCACAGCACAAAACTATGGACACTCCTTATGCTTGAACTCTGGCACAGGGAATTTATAGACAACAACTAACCACAGAGTTCACAGAGAGAATTATAAATAAAAATCTCCTGTTTTCAAATAGTTCTCTGGGGACTCGTTATTATTAAGTCGTCATTCTGGCTTGTCCAGAATCTTTCTTTATGAATCCCGATGCATCGGGACGACAAGCGGGAATGACAGTCGTGAGGTAAATGCTATCTTCAACTAAAACACGGGGGAGGTTTTTTCCCTTAATATATTCCTCTGTGACCTCTGTGGTAGATGTTTTTGGAACAGATAATAATTATGTCTAATACAAAAATCCTTCGTATCATTGCCCGTCTTAATATCGGCGGGCCTGCCATTCATACAATTCTCTTATCCTCGGAGCTTGACCGGATTGGTTATAAGACAATCCTTGTAAAAGGGACTGAAGGGCCGAGGGAAGGAAGTATGACAGACCTTGCCGAATCCAAAGGCATAAAACCCGTCGTTATTTCCGAACTCGGCAGGGAGATAGGGTTTAAAAATGACCTGATTGCATTTTACAAACTATTTAAGTTAATCAAAGAAGAAAAGCCTGATATTGTCCACACTCATACCGCAAAGGCAGGCACCTTAGGCAGGGTTGCAGCTTGGCTGGCTGGGGTGCCGATAATCATCCATACGTTTCATGGCCATGTGCTTCACGGATATTTTGGGAAGCTTAAGACATGGGTCTTTGTTCAAATAGAAAAGATGCTTGCCCTTATATCAACAAGGCTTATTACCTTAAGTGAAGTGCTTAAAAATGAGTTGATTAACATGGGGATAGGTAATGAAAAAAAGTTTGAGGTTGTACCGTTAGGTCTTGAACTTAGACCGTTTTTGGAGAATAACCCCCCCCCACCCCCCCTTAGCAACGGGGGGGTGGGGGGATTTTGTGGTGAATTTAAAAAAGAACTCGGATTGCCTGAAGATACCATCCTTATCGGAATAATAGGACGCCTTGTCCCGATTAAAGGACACAGGTATTTTCTTGAGGCAACGAAAATAATAAGTTCACAGTTGACAGTTGACGGTTCACAGTTAGAGGTAAAGTTTGTCATAGTCGGTGACGGGGAGTTGAGGGAGGAGCTTGAGGATTATGCAAAAAAGCTTGGCATCTCAGACATAGTTATTTTCACAGGGTTCAGGCGGGATTTGACAAAGATTTATGCCGGTATTGATATTATAGCCCTGACCTCATTAAATGAGGGTACTCCTGTCTCAATCATTGAGGCTATGGCATCTGGCAAGCCGGTTGTTGCCACAAATGTCGGCGGAGTGCCGGCACTCGTTAAAAACGGCATAACAGGTTTCCTTGTCCCGCCAAAACGTCCTGACTTATTTGCAGATGCTGTTTTGAAACTACTAAATGACCCTCTTTTAATGAAAAAGATGGGAGAAGAAGGCCGCCGCAGAGTGTTTCCTCAGTACGATGTTTCCAGTCTCATAAAAAGAATAGACTCTTTATACACCGCCTTGCTTAATCCCCAGCCGTAGTAAATAACAATCTTCAGGTTTCCCTTGTCTTGCAGTCACTTTCGCTCTTGACTCGTGATTCATAACTCCTAATTTTTAACTCTTAACTTCCCTGTTAATTTGAAACTCTCTGCAACCATAGAGTATCATTAATAATCATGTTCCCAAGTTTCAGCACAACAGGTATCGGCAGTCTGCCCCTTTCTGATGCCAGAGAGGCATGCAGGATTGTATTTGATTCTGTCAGCATCCCTTTCTGGCCGCAGCTTCCCCAGAGGAGTTTTCTTGAATTCATGATTCCGCAGTTTACAGAAGGTTTCCCTTTTGTAAAAATTAACGGAGAGCATATTTATGTAGAAAAGGGTGAAGGCGGGGAAGCAACCTCTTTTTATGAGGCTATTGAAAAAGAAGCAGGATTCCCCATATCAGAACGGTATGCGCCGGGATTCTATGTTCTTCTTGATGCCCTTAAACAAAACAAAAAGAAATTGCCTGCAGTAAAGGGGCACATTACAGGACCGCTTACTTTTACCCTGAGCCTTACTGATGCACAGAAAAGACCCGTCTATTTTGATGAAGAGATACGTGAACTTGCACTGTACCTTTTAAAGGGTAAAGCCAAATGGCAGATAGAGAATCTTAAACCTTTTGCAGAGAAGATTATAATATTTATTGATGAGCCGATACTCTCGGCATTAGGCACGTCAACTTATTTAGGCGTTAATGCGGAGGAAGCGCTGAGGCTTTTAAGCGAAACGGTCAGCTATATCCGGAATTCAGGCGGCGTTACAGGGATTCACTGCTGCGGCAAGGCTGACTGGTCAATGATTCTTTCCTCAGGAGTAGATATTTTAAATTTTGACGCCTACTTTTTCTGGGATACGTTGAGCATTTATCCTGATGCCATAAAGGAATTTATAAATAAGGGGGGATTTATTGCGTGGGGAATTGTTCCTACAATAAGCGCAATAAAAAACATAACCCTTAATGATTTGAGAGAACAGCTTGAGCGGGGGCTTTCTTCACTTGCGAAGATTGGCATCCCTGACAGCAAGCTTAGGAATCAAGTAATTCTTACTCCTGCATGCGGCACAGGTTCCATGGATGTTGAGGGTGCAATGAAGGTATTTTCGCTATTAAAGGATTTAAGGCAGAGTTATGCAAAGGATTAATCCACAACCTGCAATTCAGGGTTTAAAGGGTTTCCTGTCTTTTGAAGGCACCGAGGGTTCAGGCAAAAGCACTCAGGTCAAACTCCTTTCAGCTTACCTGAAGAACAAGGGTTACAATGTTTTGACTACAGAGGAACCCGGAGGCACAAAGATAGGATTAAAAATAAGAGAAATCCTTCTTGCCCCTGAAAACAGCATGAATCCCCTGACAGAGCTTCTCCTTTACAGCACATCACGCGCACAGCATGTAAGAGAAGTTATATATCCTGCACTCATGCAGGGCATTATAGTGGCAACCGACCGCTTTACTGATTCAACTATTGCCTATCAGGGCTATGGCAGGGGGATAGACCTGTCAGTCATAAAGACGCTCAATGATATTGTGGCTCCTGATTTAAAACCTTTTATTTCATTCCTGCTTGATATAGACGTTCAGGAAGGACTGACAAGAAACATAGGTGCTCAAAAGAAAGACAGGCTTGAGCTTGAGACAATAGAATTTCATAACAGGGTGCGTAAAGGGTATCTTGAACTTGCAAAGGAAGAGTCCGGAAGGATAAAAATAATTGATGCCTCAAAATCTCCTGATAAGGTCAGTAAGAAAGTTATAGAGATATTGGAGACCGCATGGCTTTAAAGGATATTTTAGGACAGAACCGGGCATTAGAGATGTTAAAGGGCTGTATTGTAAAAAACCGCCTTGCCCATGCATATCTCTTTGCAGGCGAGTCAGGGATAGGCAAAAGGCTTACGGCGGTTAATTTTGCGAAGACACTCAACTGCCGGGAAACAGTTCACAGCTCACCCCGGCCTCGCTCCGCGAAGCGGGGCAGGCAGTTGACAGTTGATAGTGAAGAAAAAAAATTACACATCACGCATCACGAAATAGACTGCTGCGATAAATGTCCTTCCTGCATAAAAATAGACAAGGCAATCCATCCTGATGTTTTTTTTATACAGCCAGAAGGCGACGGCGGGCAGATCAGGATTGAAATAATAAGAGTCCTTGAAGAAGCCCTCTCTTACAAGGCATACGAAGGCAGGTGGAAGATAGCAATCATAGATGAGGCGGAAAATCTTAACCAGTCAGCAGCTAATGCCTTTTTAAAAACCCTTGAAGAGCCGCCTGAGCACAGCATTTTAATCCTTATATCTTCTATGCCTGAGCTAATTCCTGAAACAATCCGTTCAAGGCGTCAGAGCATAAATTTTTCACCGCTCCCGATTAATATGATGGTAGAATTGCTTATACAAAACTCCCCGGCCTCGCTCCGCGAAGCGGGGCGGGCCAAACTCAATGACCTGCGGGAGCCTGCACTTCTGAGTATGCTTTCATGCGGAAGACCGGGCAGGGCTTTAAGTGAAGACCTGATTGATAAGAGGAACTGTCTGCTGGATAGATTTAAAAGCCTTCTTGGCATGGGGGATATAAATGCATGGGATGACCGGGATTCAATGGAGGAGTGGTTTGAATGGGTTCATCTCTGGCTCAGGGACATTGCAGTGTTTAAAGCAACTAACAGTTCCGGACTTCTGATTAATTATGATAAAGAATCAGAGATAAAAAAAAAAAAAAAAAATGCTGCCTTAAAAGATATACTGGTATTATCCGATAAACTTAATAATATAAAAAGCCTGCTGCGTTTTAATTTGAACGAAAAGATTACATTGAACTATACAAGCCTTTTGCTGAAAGAGACTTTTGGCTGATACAACCATAATAAATGACGCTGTAATGTTTACATAATCGCCTGAAGGGAAAAAACTATGTTAGAAACAGAAAATCAGAATAAAGAAGACAGCCAAACAGAAGATACCGGATGCAAGATGCAAGATGCGGGAGTACCAGAAAGTATTAGCTCCGAACTCCCCGCCCCCTCAACCCCCTCCGTAGTAAGTGTGAGCGATGGAGGGGCAACTCCGGATTCCCCTGCCTCGCTCCGCGAAGCGGGGCAGGCTGAACTCAAAACTCATATCACTGTTGTAGGGGTGCGCTTTAAGCCCTGCTGCAAAATATATCTATTTGAGGCAGACGGTACGGATGTAAATCCGGGAACGTGGGTCGTTGCCGAGTCTGAAATGGGTCTAAATCTCGGGCGCGTTGTGCAGGCAAAGCACATTACAGAAAAGACAGAACAGCCGGTAAAAAAGCTCCTCAGGGTCGCAACAGAGAAGGATTTTGAGACAGATAAAAATAACCGTTCGCTTGAGACTGAGGCAAAGGCTTTCTGTATTGAAAAGGCAAAGAGCCATAACCTCCCGATGAAGGTAGTCATAACTGAGGCAACGCTGGACAGAAAACGGCTTATTTTTTATTTTACTGCCGATGAACGGATTGATTTCAGAGAACTCGTGAGAGACCTTGCGGGGAAATTCAAGACCCGCATAGAGATGCGCCAGATAGGCGTAAGGGATGAGGTAAAATGTATCGGCGGCATTGGCGTATGCGGGAGACAGACATGCTGCACACTTTTTCTTACATCATTTGAGCCGGTATCAATAAGGATGGCGAAAAAGCAGGAGCTTGTTTTAAACCCCAGCAAACTCTCAGGCATCTGCGGACGGTTGATGTGCTGTCTCGGCTATGAGTATAAACAACCCGCTGACGGAGACCAGGCGGCTCAAGAAGTCCCTGCTGAGGAGCCGGTGTTAATTGCAGACACAGATGAAGTGACATATCCTAAGGAGGAAGCGGAATCCCGGGATACCGGCAAGCCTTCAGAAACTTATGACAAGGACGCAGAATCAAAAATACAGGGCAAAGAAGACAGAATTAGAAGCTCAGGTACCGGTACCCAGCATAAAAAACACAGGGGTGAACCCCGGAGACATGTCCCGGAAACAGCACAGCATGAGACAGAATCAAAAGGTAAACCCTTCAGCAGACGCAGGAGCTTCTGGAAAAAAAGGAAAAATAAGGAATGAAGGCATAAGCAGTATGGAAAATTTTTATGTTACCACGCCGATTTATTATGTTAATGATGTCCCCCATATAGGCCATGCCTATACAACAATCGCTGCCGACATACTTGCGCGGTATAACAGATTAAAGGGGAGAGAGGTTTTTTTCCTCACAGGGACAGACGAACACGGGCAGAAGGTTGAAAAGGCTGCAAGGGAAAACGGCAGGACGCCTCAGGAACACGCAGACATTATGGTTGAGAATTTCAAATCCCTATGGAAGAAACTGAACATCTCAAATGATGCCTTTATCAGGACAACGGACTCGGAGCATATCCGCATAGTCCAGAAGATCCTTCAGGAATTTTATGATAAAGGCGAAATAAAGAAACGGACTTACTCAGGATGGTACTGCACGCCTGATGAAAGGTTCTGGACTGAGAAGGATTTAGCAAACGGTAAATGTCCTGACTGCAAGCGCCCTGTTGAGCAGCTCCAGGAGGAAAATTATTTTTTCATGATGTCAAAATATCAGAAGGACTTGATTGATTACATAAAAAAAAATGAACATTATATCCTGCCCGAAACCCGTAGAAATGAAGTCCTTGGTTTTTTAGAGAATAACACACTTGGAGACCTGTGCATATCAAGACCCAAATCAAGACTCTCATGGGGAATTCCCCTGCCCTTTGATGATAACTTTGTAACATATGTCTGGGTTGATGCTCTTGCTAACTATTACTCAGCCACGCAGTATCTTGCACCGGAGCACAGAACACCGAACACAGACACCCCTCCCCCTCGCCCCCTCCCGCAAGGGGAGGGTCAGGGTGGGGGTGACGCTCTTAACTCTAAACTCCGTAAGGGCGAGGTCACCTCGCCCTTACTTGACTCTGATGACTGGCGGCCTGCAGCACATCATCTTATCGGCAAAGACATCCTCACAACACATTCTGTTTACTGGTCAACCATGCTTATGTCGCTCGGATGGGAACTTCCCAAAAATATCTTTGCTCACGGCTGGTGGACTGTTAAAGGAGAGAAAATGTCAAAATCGCTTGGGAATGTGGTTGACCCGAATGAGATGGTTGAAAAATACGGCGTAGATGCCTTCAGGTATTTTTTATTGAGAGAGGTGCCGTTTGGTCTTGACGGCGACTTTTCAGAGGATGCACTAAAAAACCGCATTAATACAGACCTTGCAAACGACCTCGGGAATTTATTGAGCAGGTTTCTTGTAATGGCTGAAAAATATTTCGGCGGAGTAATAAATCTTCCGCTTGGAGACACTACTACTCTTAATCCATTTGCAAGAGAATGTATCAATACATTGATGCCTGTTGTTGATGATGCTCATTACAAACACTGGTCAAATCTGAGGTTCAATATAATTCTTGATTGTATCTGGAATATCATCAGGGCTGCGAATAATCACATAGCGCAGACAGAGCCATGGAAGCTTGCTAAAAATGATCAAGAAAAACTAAAGGGCGTAATGTTTAATGTCTGGAATGCCTTGAGGCTGAGTGCTGTTTCTCTTTATCCGTTTATGCCCGGCACATCAGAAAAAATGTGGACACAGCTCGGCCTCAGGTCTTTAATTGAAGAAACAGCGCAGAGTCTAAATAAAAGAGAATCCGGATATCCGCGTATTTTTGAATGGAATTGGCAGCCGGGTTATGAAATAAAAGTTCAGAAAGGAGAGCACTTGTTCCCGAGGATAGATTTAACCAAAAAGATGCAGTTAAGGAAATAATGAAATGGCATAGATGCCTATTAAAAAGAAAACTGACAAATCTGGAAGGGGGAAACCTGTGGAGAATCTGATTACAATTGATGACTTCGCAAAGGTTCAGTTAAAAGCAGGTAAAATCATAAATGCCGAGAGAGTAGAAAAATCAAACAAGCTGATTAAACTTCAGGTGGATACGGATGAAATAAGGCAGATTGTGGCAGGCATCGGGACTGCATACGCTCCTGAACAGCTTACAGGCAGGAAGGTCGTTGTGGTTACAAACCTTCAGCCTGCAAAATTAATGGGGGTTGAATCGCAGGGCATGCTGCTTGCTGCTACTGACAGTAATGGTATATTATCAATATTGATTACGGATAAGGATCTAAAGGAAGGGACGGTGATTAGATAATTATGAGTGCTAAAGTCATTTCAGTAAACATAAGCGAGAAAAAGGGGATGAGGAAAAAAGAGGCTGCCGAGATAGTTCTCAGGCAAGATTTCGGCATTGAGGGTGATGCCCACGCCTCCGGCAAGTGGCACAGGCAGGTAAGTCTCCTTGCATTGGAAAGTATAAAAAAGATGCAGGAGATGGGGCTTAAAGTAGGACCGGGAGACTTTGCAGAAAATATAACAACCGAGGGCATAGACCTTCCGCGTCTTCCCATAGGCACGAGAATTTTTATAGGTGATAATGCCGAGCTTGAAGTAAGCCAGATAGGCAAGGTGTGCCACACACGCTGTGAAATTTATAATCAGGCAGGAGACTGCGTAATGCCTAAAGAGGGCATTTTTGTGAAGGTCATAAAAGGTGGAATAGTGAAGAAAGGAGACAGAATAGTTGTTAGTAGATAGTGAATAGCATATAGTTTTTTAACTGACAACTATTCACTAAATACTGTTCACTAATAACTTATGATAACCGTTGCTATACTGACATTAAGCGATAAAGGCTCAAAGGGCAGGCGGAAGGACGAAAGCGGGCCCCTTATTGAAAAAATTATTAAAAAGATAGACGGAAAAGTCGTCAGTTATGAAATCCTTCCTGATGAGAAAAATCTCATTAAGAAAAAATTGCTTTCCTTATGCAGCAAGGTTGACCTTGTGCTGACTACCGGAGGCACAGGAGTCTCACCGAGGGATGTCACCCCCGAGGCAACGCGTGAAGTTATTACGCGTGAAATACCCGGAATAGCTGAGGCAATGCGTTTAGAGGGGCTGAAAAAGACTCCGTATGCAATGATTTCAAGGGCAGTTGCAGGCACAAGGGGAAAGACACTAATAATAAATCTTCCCGGCAGCCCCAATGGAGTAAAAGAAAATTTACAGGTAATCCTTCCTGTGATTCATCATGCAATTGAAAAGATAAAAGGCAGTAAAAAGGAGTGTGCCCGGGTTGATTAATATTTGTTATCTTGGGGCATTTTTAGGCGGGGTGCTTTCATTCCTTTCTCCCTGTGTTTTACCGGTTGTGCCGTCGTATTTGTCTTTTATCACAGGCATTTCTTTTGAAGACTTCAAAACCGGAGACAGAAAGCTTATAAGGAAACTTACTGCCATTAATTCCCTTGGATTTATCCTCGGGTTTTCTACTGTATTTATTTCGCTCGGTATTTTCTCATCTTTTATGGGCCGTTTCCTTGCTACTTATTATGATTTGATAAGGATAGTCGGCGGAATTATTATTATTTTCTTCGGCCTTTATGTGATGGGGGTTTTAAAAATTAACTTTCTCTCAATGGAGCGTAGGGTTCATTTTAAATCCAAGCCGAGGGGTGCAGTCGGCTCTTTTGTGGTCGGCTTGAGTTTTGCCGGAGGATGGACCCCCTGCATCGGTCCGATACTGGCATCAATCCTTCTGGTTGCAAGCACATCAGGCTCAGCCTTCTACGGCTTTAAACTTTTGCTTGTGTATTCTGCCGGGCTTGCAGTACCTTTTTTTATAACGGCGATTACTATAAACACCTTTCTCAGCCGCTACACCGGCATTCAGAAATATATGAAGCTCATCCTGATTTTAAGCGGCATGCTTTTAATAGGCTTTGGTATCATGTTTTTGACAGACTCGGTTACTTCGTTAATAGGATATATTCCGGGGAGTTTTGAACTTCATCCTGACAAGAGATTTTGCAAGTGAGATTTTATAATAGAACGGCAACATCTTACGCCTGGAGTCAATAAAATGGGAATGACAATAACAGAAAAGATTCTTGCAGCACACCTGCCTGTTCGGCAGACAGGTTCAGGCAGGAAAGAGGTCTCAGCCGGTGAACTCATTAATGCGAAGGTTGACCTTGTTCTTGCCAACGACATCACCGCCCCAATAGCAATAACAGAGTTTAGGAAGATTGGTGCAAAAGACGTTTTTGATAAAGACAGGATTGCATTAATACCCGACCACTTTGCACCCCAGAAAGACATAAAGGCTGCAGAGCAGTGCAGGATGCTCAGGGATTTTTCAAAGGAATATAAGCTCGGGCTTTACTTTGAGGTTGGACGGATGGGCATTGAACATGCACTCCTGCCCGAAGAAGGGCTTGTTGTCTCAGGGGATTTAATCATAGGTGCTGACAGCCATACATGCACTTACGGCGCACTTGGCGCCTTTGCCACAGGCGTTGGCTCCACAGACGTTGCATCGGCAATGGCAACAGGTGAATGCTGGTTTAAGGTGCCTGAATCAATGAGATTCGTGTATTACGGAAAGCTTAATAAATGGGCCGGCGGAAAGGATTTAATCCTTCACACAATCGGAGACATTGGGGTTGACGGCGCACTTTACAGGGCAATGGAATTTGAAGGCGAGACAATAAAGTCACTCCCAATGCACGCAAGGCTTACCATGTGCAACATGGCAATTGAGGCAGGAGGCAAAAACGGCATTATCGTGCCTGATGAGATTACTGAAAAATATGTCAATGGCAGGGCAAAAAGAAAGTATAAATTTTATACCTCTGACAAGAATGCAAAATACGCTGCGATAAAAGAATACGACTGCTCAAAAATACCCCCTACGGTATCATGCCCGCATCTTCCGTCAAACACAAAGCCGGCGGCTGAGCTTTTTGAAGTAGCCATTGACCAGGTTGTCATCGGTTCATGCACAAATGGAAGGATTGAGCATTTAAGGGAAGCGGCAGGGGTCATAAAAGGTAAAAAGGTAAATCCGAATGTGCGGATGATTGTCATCCCTGCAACGCAGAAGATCTACCTGCAGGCAGTCAGGGAAGGACTGGTTGAGATATTTATAAATGCCGATGCCGTTGTCTCAACGCCTACATGCGGGCCATGCCTCGGCGGGCACATGGGCATACTTGCAAAAGGCGATCGGGCAATTGCAACAACAAACAGAAACTTTGTAGGCAGGATGGGGCATCCTGAAAGTGAAGTTTATCTATCAAATCCTGCAGTTGCTGCTGCATCTGCTGTGAAGGGAAGAATTGCAACGCCGGAGGAAGTAATCTAATCAATTCTCTACGAATTAAGTAAAGAAAGAGCTACTATGGGAAAAGTTTACAAAGACAAAAAATCAAAGGGATGTGCATTATGCAAACCGCATAAGCATGGGTGGGCTCCGAAGAAGAAGGTAAAAGTCATCGCTATTGAAAAGGAGATGGACAGGGAGATAAGCAAAGTAATTGGCAGCTCAAACCAGAAGGATTAAAATTATGTATGCAGTTATAGAAAAAAATATGTTACATATTTCCATTGCCAAGTTTTACAGCATGGATTGGTATGGCAAAAATTGGTTGGATTCTCGTAAGGAGAAGGTTAACTTCGACTATGGATACCTTGAGATAGATGTGCATAAAAATGGGAAAAAGTATCTAACAGGTTTTGTTACTGACCCAAGGGCATTTATTATTGACTATCTGAAAACGTGTTATAAGAAGACGTTGAATCTTCCAAAGAGGGTTGAGTCTGTTTCAATAGATTCATCCGACCGTACAGAACTATTTTCAGTAGATTTTCTTAAGGCACATGGTTTTGTGGTAGATGGAATGGAAAAGGATTTAATATTCCCTATGTTTGTAAAACAGAAAGGGCAGATAAAAGTGCAGGGGTTTGAAGTTCTTTATCCTATTTCTGTAATTAAATATCTCGTTACGAGATTTAAATACAAAGGAACTACGTTTGTCAGAGAAGGAGAAGATGTTTACGACTTGAAAACCAAAAAGAGATGGAAGATTAAAAACAGAAAAAGAAGAGAGGTTTCAAAGAAATAGATTAGAACCTAAACGCTCGACAAATATACTCTCTTAATAAGCCCCACATTTCCCCGAGAACTCCTTATACTCGGGAATTGCTCAAATAAAAGTTCTTATGAATTTACAGAGGA